>JACMMD010000002.1 GCA_014379235.1 Anaerolineae bacterium | reverse complement strand
GCGAGTTAATCAACTATGCAGCGCTTTGAAAATAGAGTGGTACTGATTACGGGCACGGCGACGGGCATCGGCTTGGCCAGCGTTCAGCGGATTCGCAGCGAAGGCGGCATCGTCTACGCAGGGATGCTGGAAATCCCGTCCGATGTCGATTTCGCGGGCGCGGAGCCAGTGGTTCTCGATGTCACCGATGAGGCACAGTGGCAAGCCGTCGTCGCCCGAATCATCGAGCAGCACGGACATATCGACGTGCTGGTGAATAACGCCGGAATCCGGGAGAGCAACCTCGCGGAAAACACGCTGCTTGAACAGTGGCATCGGCTCATTGATACGAACTTGATGGGCGCGTTCATCGGCTGCAAAACGGTTATCCCGTTCATGCGCGAGAATGGCGGCGGCGCGATTGTCAACCTGAGTTCGATCACGGGCATTCGCGGCGTTCGCAATATGGTCGCTTACAGCGCATCCAAAGGTGGTGTCGTCACGATGACTGCATCGCTGGCCATCGACCACGCGGCGGACAATATCCGCATCAACGCGGTGTGTCCCGGCGCGGTAGAAACGCCGATGATCTCGGAACTGCTGCAAATCGGCAACGACGAAGCAGCGGCGCGGGAACGCATGGCGGCGACGCACGTTTTGAACCGCATCGCCAAACCGTCGGAGATCGCCAGCGTGATCGCTTTTCTCGCCAGCGATGATGCCTCGTTCATGACCGGACTTTCTATCCCTGTCGATGGCGGACGCAGCATTCGATAGTACACTAGCGCGCATCATATTGCGTTCGTACAAACCAAAAGGATCATTATTTTGCGAGAGAACAAGCTTAAGTCAATCTGGCAAAACGGCGGCGGAACGGTCAACGGTTGGCTGCATATTCCGAGTACATGGTCAGCCGAAGTTATGGCCAGTCAGGGTTGGGACAGCCTGACCATCGACATGCAGCACGGCCTCATGGGGCTTGAAACCGCCATTCAAATGCTGCAAGCGATCTCCACAACCGATGTCACGCCGATGGTGCGCGTCAACTGGAACGAGCCGGGACAGATCATGCGCGTATTGGACGCGGGCGCTTACGGTGTCATCTGCCCGATGGTCGATACGCGCGAACAATGCGAAGCGTTTGTGGGTGCGTGTCGGTATCACCCCGATGGTTATCGCAGCCTCGGCCCCACACGGGCGATGGTTTACGCGGGCGATGATTACGCCGTTAATGCCAACAAGACCGTTCTCGCGCTGGCCATGATCGAAACCAAAACCGCGATGGACAATCTGGAAGCGATTGCCAGCGTTCCCGGCTTGGATGGCTTCTACATCGGGCCCGGCGACCTGAGCTTGAGTTTGTTTGGCAAAGGCGTGATGGACAGCGAAACCCCTGAATTTCTGGCGGCGATTGACCAGATACTCGACGCTGCTCGACGCAATAATCTAATCGTCGGGATGCATGTTGCTTCGACGGATTATGGCTTGAAGATGATTCAACGCGGATTGCAGTTCGTCAGCATCCTGTCGGATACGGCGTTCTTGCGCGGCGCGGCGAAAGCGGCGGTCACAGCGATGAAGACAGGTGTGGGGCAGGCTTCGGGACAGCGTTCAGCATATTAATGTAGATGTAGGGGCGGGTCTGAGACCCGCCCCACAAACACGCACGTCGGACTATTCCGGTATATCGACGTGCGCTAAGAGCCAGTCTGAGATCGTTGGCAGGAAATCCGGCGTAAACTCAGGGCCGAGCATCGCATATTCCTCAAGGCCGCCCGTTTCTGCCGCTTGGAACAGATGATTGGCATCCGGCAGAACGATGATTTCAAAGTCCTCGTTGCCGGCCTGTTCGAGTGCTTCAGCCAGCGGTTCGGCGTTTTGCTGGTCGTCCACCTGCACATCTTTGCCGCCAAAGATGCCAAGTACGGGCACAGTGGTTTGTGCCCAATCTGGCGCGGGGTTGTACTCGATGACGGTGGGATACCATTCCGCCGTAATACTCTGGCGCAAAGTGGCTGTTGTGCTTTCAGCAAAGGCTTCAGCATCGCTACCAAGCTGTTCATGCTGTTCGTCGGTCATGAATTCCCACTGCTCAAGCAGCGCATCATGGGTCAACTGCTCCACCGCTTCCCAATCCCGGGCCGCGATCAAGGGGAATGCCTCAATAAGGAAATCGCGCTGCGAGTCGATCAACTCTTGCGATGCGCCTGTTGATCGCAAAATCAGTTCGCTCTGATGCAGGAGCAGTTCTTCTCCCGGCACAGCCGTTCCCGCGACTGAAATAATGAATGCCACACCACTGTCAGGGTTTGCGCCGATTTGCGCCGCGTAGATGCCGCCTTCGCTGTGACCCAACACGCCGACTTGTGCGGGGTCGATGTCCTCACGGGCGCGCAGATAATCCACCGCCGCTAAACCATCCGAGGCGAAATCATAGATGCTGGTTGCGGCATAATCGCCTGTCGATTCGCCAACCCCCCGATCATCGTAGCGCAGCACTGCTACGCCAGCCCGCGTCAAGTGGTCAGCGATTTGCTCGAAGATGCGGAAGCCGGGAACGACTTCTTCATTACGATCCTGCGGGCCGCTGCCAGTCATCAGCACCACCGCCGGATGGGGGCCGCGGCCTTCGGGCAGTGTGAGCGTCCCTGCCAGCGTGACATCACCGTTGGTGAAGGTCACTTCTTCTAATGGATAGGGTACGGGCATCGCTTCTAAGAGCGTTATCGTGTCCAGCATCGGCGTGAACACCTCGTTATGCAGGGTTTCGTATTCTTCGGGCGAGGCTTGCAGCAAGATAAGATACGTCTTGCCGTCATTCTCTGCCGTGGCCACATCGAAACGGACGGATGTGCCGTTAAACTCTGCGTCGAACTGGTAGAGTGTCCATTCAAAGGTCGGGCTGGTGTCGTCGCCAATTGGTTCTGGCACGGCATCGAGGCCGAACTGCGGCAAGATCGCTTGCCAGAGATCATCTGGCGAGACAGGGGCGGCTTGAACAGCCACTAACGCGACATCAGTGGCGCTGCTGCCACGCGCATATAGGCCCGG
>JACMMD010000926.1 GCA_014379235.1 Anaerolineae bacterium | reverse complement strand
CAACTCAATCGTGCCGTTAAATGTCCCGGCAACACTTCCCACTCTAAAGAAGAGGTCGCCTCTGTAATGATTTTCAGCAATCTCCTTCATGTTCATCGCCATCGGAATAATCAGTGCCAACGCGCTTGGGTCTCGCAGCACTTCCCAAACTTTCTCTTGCGGTACGTCAAATGTAAATCCGCCTGCAACGTTCATCGTTGTACTCCGTCAATGTAATCTGCTCATCATGATAGCCGATTACAGGTGACGGAGTGTGTTTCGAGCTAGGATTTTGCAGGTTTTATACGGTTCACCTCGCTTCTTCTTTACAGCGTGTTCAGATGTTCTGCCAGCGTCGATAGGCTGTGCAGGTTATGAATCGGCATGAAGTCATCCACGAATGGCAGCGCGGCGGCCATTCCCTCGACCTGCGGCTGATAGTGACCTTTCCCGATCAACGGATTCAGCCAGATCAAGCGATAACAGCGCAGTTGTAGATAGCGCATCTGGGCGCGCAGATTGTCCACATCGCCGCGTTCCCAACCGTCGCTGACGATCATGACGATTGCGCCGCGCCGGAGTACGCGCCTGCTCCACTGGCGGTTGAAGATCGCCAAACTTTCGCCGATGCGCGTCCCGCCTGACCAATCGACCACCTGAGACGCGGCATCGTTGACAGCCCGATCAATATTTTTCAGCTTCAACTGCAAGCTGATGCGCGTTAAGCGTGTAGCGAACACAAAACATTCGACGTTCTTCAGGCTGTGCGATAAGCTGAAAAAGAATTGCAGCACCAGCCGCGAATACTTCTCCATCGAGCCGCTGATGTCAGCGATGAGGACGATAGGACGCTGCTTGATTTTGCGGCGCTGCCACGCCAACACCAGCGGTACTCCGTTATGACGCACCGCCGATGCCATCACTCGCCGCAGATGCAGGCTGTCACCCTTCGGGCTGGCAACCCGCCGCCGCGATTGGCGAAAAGCCGCTTTCCAGCGCATCGCTTGAATCAGCCGCTTGATCGCGTCCAGTTCGTCGGGTGTCATCTGCGAGAAATCTTTGCGCCCCAAGAGTTCCGAGTCGCTGTAGGTCATGGATTTGTCGGCCACGTCCAACTCAGGGTCTTGCGGGCGCGCCTTGCTGGCCATGTAGGCGATCAAGGCTGGCCGCTGCTGCTTATCATGGCGCGGCGCTCGCGGCGCTTTTTGCGGATTGTAAGACTGTTCATCAAGGCGCATGTTCCAGAAGGCATTGAACACCGTCTCGAACAACCGCAGATGTTCGTAACGGCTGACCAACAGGCAGCGCGCAGCGTGATAAACCTGATCGCGCTGTGAGATGTCCACCAGTGTCAGCGCCTGCACAAAATCCATCACCTGACTGGATGAGATCGGCAGTCCGGCGCGGCGCAAGAACTCAACGAACGTCAGCATATTCGTGACAAAGCTGTCGGATGAGGCATAAGCGTCACTGGGGTTCATACAACACTTTTTCCAGCAAGCGCTCGGTGACTTCACCGCGAATTTTGTTGACATCATCCTGATACTTGAGGATGAAACCGAGCGTCGTTTTGATAACCTCTGCATCCAACGTAGTGATGTTCAGGTAGCTCAACGCCTCAGCCCAATCCAGCGACTCCGATACGCCGGGGGGCTTTTGAATCTCCTGCTGGCGCACCCATTGAACGAAATCAACCACCTGCTGCGAAAGCGTCTCCACCACGCCGGGAAGTTTCAAGCGCAAAATGTCGCGCTCTTTCTCGCGGGAAGGATAGTCGATCCAGTAATACACACAGCGGCGTTTCAGGGCATCGTGAATTTCACGGGTTCGGTTCGAGGTGATGATGACAATCGGGCGATGTTTGGCGCGCAATGTGCCGATTTCCGGTATCGTGATCTGAAAGTCCGACAGCAGTTCTAACAGGAAACTTTCAAATTCCTCGTCGGCACGGTCAAGTTCGTCAATCAGCAGCACGGGCGCTGCTTGATGACTATGGTCAATCGCTTGCAGCAGCGGGCGCTTCATGAGAAATTTTTCGCTGAAGATGTCATCGGTGATAGAGGCGCTGCCGTTGACGTGAAGCTGGCGCGATTGGATTTCTAGGAGTTGGCGCGGATAGTTCCACTCGTAGACGGCTTGGCTGATGTCCAGCCCTTCATAACACTGTAAGCGGATGAGCGGCGTATCTAAAATCTGGCTGAGGACTTTGGCAATTTCGGTCTTGCCGACGCCCGGTTCGCCTTCGAGAAAGACGGCCTTACCGAGTTTTTGCGAGAGGAATAAACAGGTCGCTAGCCCAACTTCCGTGATGTAATCATACTTTTGTAAAACTTGTATCGTGTCATCAACCGAACTAAACATCGTTTAAGCAGCCCTATTATTTGGTCATCGTCTCATTCTAAACCAAGCACTGCCTCCTTGTTTTAATGGATAGCGCAATATTTCTATTTTAGTACATATCAAACGGAAAAGACTTGATGGCAGCTTAGTTGAGCCACCCGGCGCGGAACGTGAGCCGATAGGCTCAATTTTCAGGGGCGATTAAATGAGGTTGCGCTGAACAATAACCGCTGCCGCTTGAGCGCGGTTTTGAACCTTGAGCTTATCGAAAATGTGGCGCAGCTTGCGTTTGACAGAGGCGACACTCATGTACAATTCCGCCGCCATCTGATCGTTGCTCGTGCCCGCGATCAAAAGGCGGATCATACGCAGTTCCTCGTCGCTGAACGTGGTTTCATCGAGGTTCGCGCTATCGCTTTCGGCGGCTAAGTTAAGCACCTGTTCGGTGATCTGTGGGCTTAAGACCTGCCCGCCTTGATACACGGTACGAATAGCCCCGCACAGCAGTTCGTCGGAGACGCTTTTCAGGATATAGCCGTGAGCGCCACCTTGAAGCGCAGCCCGAATATGCTCGTCATCATCGAACGAGGTCAAGATCAATACTTTGCTGGCAGTAAGGTTGATATGGCTCAGGAGTTCGAGGCCCGATTCTTTGGCCAGCCGAATGTCCAAGAGGATCACGTCGGGGGTTAGCACTTCGATCATCATGCGCGCAGAATCCACCGCAGCCGCTTCGCCCACCACCTCAAAACCCGCGTAATTCGATAGCAAACTTTTGATCCCCCGCCGCACAACGGGATGATCGTCAACAATCAATATACGGATGGTCATCAGCAGTAGACCTTCATCGTTACTGCATCGGTGGCAGCGGCACGAACAGCATAATGCACGTCCCTCGTCCCGCCTGAGTCTGAATCGTCAAGCGGCCATTCAGGTTTTTCGCCCGCTCACGCATGGTAATCAGCCCGAAATTGCTACTGTTGATCTGCTCCACCGCGTTCAAATCGAAGCCGATGCCATCATCGCAAATGGTGAGTTTGAGTTCGTTGTCGCTGAACGTGATATTGATGCTGACCTTTTTAGCGGCGGCGTGGCTGTAAACGTTTTGCAGCGCTTCTTGCAGCAGGCGATAAATGCTGACTTCGACCTGTCCCGGCAGCCGCACACTCTTACCCTCGACCTTGACGATACAATTCAGACCTGTGTATTTCTTGAAGTGTTGAATGTAGCGCCGCAGTTCTGAGACGAGGCCAAGCGCGTCCAGCGTCGGCGGGCGCAGGTCATAAACCACGCGCTTGATTTCAGTTTCGACGTTGCGAAGAATGCCCTGTACCGCTTGCAGCGCGTCGTCAGCCTGCCCCAGATTGCCCACCGCGAGACGTTCGCGCCCTGATTTCAGTTCGAGCATCGCGCCGATGAGCAGTTGATTGATGCCATCGTGCATATCTTGAGCGATGCGCTGGCGTTCCATCTCTTGAATATCGACGGTTTCGTTGAACAACTGCCGCAGTTGCACGGCTTTTTGCGCCAGTGCTTCCTGCGCCTGCTGGAGTTCGCGGGTGCGATGCGCCACTTTTTGCTCAAGGTCGGCCTTCGCGCTGACCAGTTCTTCATAGAGTTGGGTGTTGCGAATGACGATGGCGACCTGCGCGGCGTAGGTCATCAATAGCTGTTCATGTTCCACCGCGTAAGATAATTTGCGGTTGGCGACGCCGATCATGCCAATCGGAACTTCACGAATGCGTAAGGGGACGCCGAGAAACGTCTTGACACCGGGATGTCCTCGCGGCTGACCAACGCGGCGCGGATCGCGCAGGGCATTATCGGTGCGTACTGCCGCGTTATCGAGTACCACACGCGCAAACAGATTCGGGCGCAGGGGGATCAGGCGAAACTGATCGTAAAACTCGTCGGAAGCGTGAAAGCCCTGCACCTCAACTACGTCCATCGCTGTGCCGTCGGGGGTGGTCAGGCCGATAAAGCCGAACTGCGAACTGGTCAAATCGAGACAGTGTTTGAGCGCGGTCTTGAGGACGGATTCAAGGCTTCGCAGCGCGGACAACTCAAGCGACAGGTTGTACAGTGCGCGCAATTGTATTGATTGTTCGAGGTTGCTATCGCTGACGTCTTCAGCAGCCGCAGTTGGAGCGTTCACAGTTCGCCCTGTCTAATCAGGTTGATGTCGGCCAAATTTTAACACGTAAAGAAAAAGCATATCACAAGGGTACAAAAGGACAGAGTATGTATTTGTAGGGGCGCTTCGT
>JACMMD010000925.1 GCA_014379235.1 Anaerolineae bacterium | reverse complement strand
TTAGCGCTGATACGCGGACGCTCAACCGGACTGGACGAACTCAATGAGGCCAGCGTAGCCGTGTTATGCGCCGGACAAACCGAACCGCTTGCGCTCATCCGCCGTAAATTGATTATCGGTGAGCGCATGGGCAGCGTCCCACCGGATGCACCCGCCGTTCCCCTACAGCGTGACCTCGCCGCGCAGCAAAAACGCCTGCGCTTGAAACTCTCGCCGGATGGCATCTCGCTCGATCTCGACCTGCGCCAGCCGAACGACCTCGCCCGCAGCCAGTTATTTCACCGTTTGAATCTACTGGCGATTCGTTGGGCGACCATCGGCGAGAACACGGTCAATGCTAAAGGTACATTCCACGAATATTGGGATCTACGCTGGACGCCGGAACTTGACATCTCCACGATTGAGGCCAGCATCTGGGGCAGCACGGTAGAAATCGCCACTGCCGCCTATGCGCGCCATCAAGCGGGTGAAGCACAGCAGTTGAGCGCGGTCACGCAGCTTTTGACGGCGGTTTTGTTGGCGGCACTGCCGGACACGCTCGATGATTTGCTGCGCCGTTTGAGCGACATCGCCAGCCTGACCCACGATATGCACGACTTGATGGCCGCCGCTCCGCCGCTGGTCGATACCCTGCGTTATGGCGACGTGCGTGGCACGGATGTGAGTATGGTCGCGCCTGTGCTGGAAAATGTAGTGCTGCGCGTGTGCATTGGCTTGTATCGAGCGTGTATCAACATCGACGACGATGCGGCGGCGCTGTTGAACGCCAAGATCCTCGCGCTCGAATCAGCGCTGAATATCGCACAGAACGCCGAACTGCTCAAGCGCTGGCATGGGTCGTTGAACACTCTGGCTAACAGCGATGCGGCTCATCCTCTGTTGAGTGGGACAGCGGCTAGGCTGCTGTTCCGCGCCAGTCACCTTAACGCCATCGACGCGGCCCGGCTGATGCGTTTGGCATTCTCAGTTGGCAACGATGCCGTTTATGGGGCGCGCTGGCTCGAAGGCTTTATGACGGGTATGGAGCAGCTATTGGTACGTGACGATGCGCTGTTCCGGCTGATTGACGAATGGGTGATGAGCCTCGAACCGGCGCTGTTTGAAAATACGCTGCCACTTTTGCGGCGCACGTTCTCGACGTTCGGCGCTCCGGCGAAGCGCAGCCTTGCCGAGAAGGTCAAGCGCGGTGAACGTCCGCAAGTAACGCTCGTGTTAGATCAAGAACGCGCCGAACGGGTGCTGCCGATCATGCGGCAGATTTTGGGCATATAGTAGGGGCAGACCTATGTGTCTGCCCGAACAAGGGCGAACACACAGGTTCGCCCCTACATGAAAGGTCATGGTCATGGATGAAACCGAACGTTTACGACGCTGGCGCTTGATGCTCGGCAAAGACTGTGAGAGCATCATCGCGTTAGGGCAGCAGGATATGGGCATGGATGGTGTGCTGAACATGCTCTACGACGAGGAACGCAGCGCTGGTTTGGGAGCGTCCGCGCCGAACGTGGCCCGCTGGTTAGGCGACATCCGCGCCTACTTCCCTAAGAGCGTCGTTCAGGTGATGCAAAAGGACGCGATTCAGCGGCTCGGTTTGAAGCAGCTTTTACTCGAACCGGAAATTTTGGAAAGCATCGAAGCCGATGTCGAACTGGTAGCAACACTGCTGGCGCTCAACCGCGTTGTGCCGGAGAAAACGCGGGCCACAGCGCGACAGGTTGTGCGTAAAGTGACGCAAGACCTTGAAAAGCGCATCCGCCGCCGCACCGAACAAGCCGTGATCGGCAGCTTGAACCGCGCACAGCGCAACAACCGCCGCCCGCGCTACAGCGAAATCGACTGGAATCGCACCATCCGTGTCAACCTCAGACACTATCAGCCGGAGTACAAAACGATCATCCCCGAACGGCGTTTCGGCTACGGGCGCAAGCAGCAGCGCCTACGCGACATCATCCTATGCGTCGATCAAAGCGGTTCGATGGCGTCATCGGTGGTGTATGCCAGCGTGTTCGGCGCGGTACTGGCGTCGTTGAAAGCGGTCACAACGCGCATGGTGGTGTTCGATACGGCAGTGGTTGACCTAACTGCCGACCTGCAAGACCCGGTTGATTTGCTGTTCGGTGTCCAGCTTGGCGGCGGCACGGACATTAATCGGGCGCTCGGCTACTGTCAAACGCTAGTACGCCGCCCCAACGAAACCGTTCTCGTGCTGATTAGCGACCTCTTCGAAGGCGGCAATTCTGCGGAGATGCTGCAACGGGCGGCGGCGCTGGTGGGGAGCGGTGTTCGTATGGTGGCGCTTCTGGCGCTCGGTGATAAAGGCGCGCCGAGCTTTGACAGCAATAACGCGGAAGCGTTCGCGGCAATGGGGATTCCGGCGTTCGCGTGTACGCCCGACCTGTTCCCCGACTTGATGGCCGCCGCGCTGGAAAAACGTGATCTGAAGGCATGGGCGGCCCAACTCGACTAATTGGCGGCCATTTTGAGCAATTTGAACAAGGACTTGGCTTTAAGCTGAGATTAGAATACATGTAAACGACAATCATTGAGAACGGAATCTCATATGTCATTGCTCACAGACAACACCGCTTTGATTATCATCGACGTGCAGGATGGCTTAGACAGTCCGAAATATGGCAAGCGCAGTAATCCCGATGCCGAACGCAATATGGCGCTGCTGCTGGCGGACTGGCGCTCAAATGGACGCCCGATCTATCATGTGCAGCACATGTCCACTGAGCCGAACTCTCCGCTGCGTCCCGAATTACCGGGCAACGCCATCAAGCGCATTGTCGCGCCGCAAGGTAATGAACCCGTGATTCAAAAGAAGGTGAATAACGCCTTCGTCGGCACAAATCTGGAAGAGCGCCTGCGGGAGAAGGGCATTCAATCGGTGGTGGTCGTTGGTTTGACAACCGAGCATTGTGTTTCGACAACCGTGCGGATGGCCAGCGATCTAGGCTTTACGACCTTTGTGGTCGCGGATGCAACGGCATCGCATGAACACAGCGGCTATGACGGGGTACATTATTCGGCAGAGATGGTGCATACCCTGTCACTAGTGAGCATTCAGGATGAATTCGCCACGATCCTGAAAACCGATCAACTGCTCGACAAGGGATAAGCGGCAG
>JACMMD010000924.1 GCA_014379235.1 Anaerolineae bacterium | reverse complement strand
AACGGCTTTGTCATCGAGCGCGCCGATGGGACAAATAGCCGCGTTATTGCACAGGGAGTTATGCCGCGTGGTAGGGATATCATCGATGAGCCGGGATGGTCACCTACTGGTGAATGGTTTGCTTGGCGGAATTTCACCGTTGAACCATATGTTAGCAACATACGCGGCAGCTACGTGGTGCGGGCCGACGATCAAGACCGTGTTGAAGTATTGGACAGCTTTATCAGTATCCTCACGATGGAATGGGCCCCGACGGCGGATATGCTGTTCGTGGTCGGCAGTTATGATCCATGTTCGGGCTGTTATTACTCAACGTTCTGGCTAGTTGATGCCAATCAACAGTACCCTCTCGCTAACCTGACCAGCCGTAGAGATGATTCGGCTACATGGACAGCGGTAAATTGGCTACCAACAGGAATCGAGTTCTATCTTTCAGAGACCTTTTATGCGAATGGTGAGGAAGAACGCTTTTCCCGTGTCACGATGGGATTTGATGGTAGCGTCCAGAAAGAGCCAGCGACACAGCACGATTTTGAAAGTTCGCTTGTTGCAGAGGTGTATCCAACCCCTGATGCAAGGGAGTTTAGAACGTCTCCCAGTGGGCGTTATCAAGTCACACTTGGATTAGACAGCTTACTCACCGACACATGGACTGGTTTATCGGTTAATCTTCCACCACACAGCAGTGGAACGTCGGGCAAGCAGGGTTTTAACTGGCATCCCTCAGAAGAATGGCTGATGACTTACGATTCCGTTTGCATTTCGGATGGTTGCAGCAGTTGTGAGTTAGGTGTCATGAATCTTACGGGGACGATCTGGCGTGAACTTGGCAGTGGAAACTGCGCGTCGGCGGGCTGGCTGCCAGAGCGAGTAAATCTGGCAACGCTTCCGGCTGGCGCAGCCGAGTCCGTGCTGCTTGCGCCGAGCGCATTCGACTATACAGTCGGGTTAGCGTACCTAGTTGTAGATGGCGCAGAATATTATACGATTCGCTGTAATGTCGATAATCGCTTTGAGCGTTTTGTAAGAAATGAAGATGACGAAACGCTGTTTACTCTCGTCTATGATCGCCGCTGTTCGCCTGACGAAGGCGGATCCGTTACGCTCGCCCTAAGTCCTGATGAGAATATCCTCGTCACCTCGGATTATAACGGCAACGATGTTAGTGTGTGGGATGTGGAAACGGGGGAGCGCATCACGCGGCTAAATGCTGTTGGAATGCGAGTATGGTTCAGCGAGGATGGCGAACAGCTTTTTGTAAGGAGTAGGCTGGCCGTTCTCACATGGGATTTGAACGAGATACTTGCAGCGGAATAAAAACAGCGGCGGTAGATATGCTCCACCGCCGCCGTTGTGTTCAAGCAAGGGCAATGCCCCTACATTCACATTTGTTAGCTGATGCTGTAGGTCACTTGCACCTGCACACTGACCGAACTCTGGCCGGGTTCAACGGGCGCGCCGCCGCCGCCACCCTGAGCGCGATCAAGGCTATACGGCATCGCAATACCGCCGCCGCCGTAGGTTTCATTGACGATGATCGGGGCACCGAGTGTCGCGCCGATAGCGGTAGCAAGCTGCTCCGCACGGGTGCGGGCGTTATCCAACGCTTCGACGCGGGCTTCCTGCTCCAGCGAATCGGTGTCGTCGATGCCGAAGCTCAGGCCGTAGACGTTGTTCGCGCCAGCCTCGACAGCCGCGCTGATGACTTCTTCAACCTGTTCGACGTCGCGCACGGTCACGCGCACGGTGTTGCTCACATGGTACAGACGAACGCCAGTCGGTTCACCTGTTTCGGGGTTATAGCGATCTTCGGCCCACATGTTGATACCGCTGGTCTGAACGTCCTCTTGCGCGGTGCCTGTGGCGACGATAGCCGCGATGACTTCGTTCATGACGGTGTTAGCCTGCGAGAAAGCCTCGCCAACGTTTTCGTTAGCGATGTCTACGCCCATTTCGATGCGGGCGATGTCCGGGCGGCCAAAGGCGTCGCCAAAGCCGCTCACGGTGATCGTGTTGGCAAATGGAACCTGCGGGCCCGGCACAACTGGCGTATCCTGTGCGGCGGCGGGCGTGGCCACAACCGCGACCAGAACCAACGCGACAATGGCGAGAATTTGACCACGCGATTTTTGATGCAAGTGCTTCATTGTGATGCTCTCCTTAACCCTATCAGATGCGAAATGCACAGCGCGAATCAATGTTTTGCGCTGCACTTGTGAGTATGACGTAAAGCCCATTAGAAAAGTTCCAGAACGAATCGATCAATTTCAAAAGTACAGAGGAATAGGTTCGAGGCACGAGGTTCGAGAGGAAAGTAGAGAATGATGAGCTGAAAGTGCAAAGGATAAAGTGCTAAAAGCTAACCTCAGAACGCAGAACTCGGTACTATTTACGTGGTGTGCGTGATTCTCTGTGGGACGGTATACTTATCGTCATATTCGGTGACATGCTGCTTGAGGGGGATTGTCTATGAACCAACGGCGTAAGACTTTGCTGGCGCTCATCGCGCTTGTTCTCGTCCTGTCGTTCGCAGTGGTGATCGTTGTCAGAGCGCAGCAGACCTTCGGCACGAATTGGGTCGGTGAATATTTCAACAATCCCAATTTGTCCGGTTCACCGACCCTCACGCGCACCGATGCGGCGCTGTCGTTCAACTGGGGCGATGGCAGCCCCGCGCCGGGACAGATCGACCCGGATGAGTTCTCGGTGCGTTGGAACACGACAGACACCTTCCAACAGGGGCAGTATACATTCACGGCGACGATTGACGACGGTATACGCCTGTTTATCGACAACAACCTCGTCATCGACCAGTTCAACGCCGGCGCGATTCGCACGGTACAGGCCACAGTTGACCTCAGCGCGGGAACTCACAACTTGCGCGTCGAATATCTGGAGAACGTCGGTGATGCACAACTTCAACTCTCGTGGCAGCTTACGCAAGCTGCTGGCCCAACCGCCGTGCCAACGGCAGTTTTTACACCGACGCCTTATGTAACGCCGCTGCCGAGTGTTCCAGAGGGCGCAGTATCCGTAACGGTAATTCGGGCGACGGTGCTGTTGGTGCGAGACGGCCCGTTTCTTGGCGCGAACGTGATCGGACGTATCCGACGCGGGCAAACCTATCAGATCATCGGGCGCAACGACAACAATACATGGTATCTGCTGCAACTGAGCGGCTTTCAGGGCTGGGCCTTCAGCTACTATTTGAACGTCAATGGCAACGAGTTCAATGCGCCGGAAGTCAGCGCATTCACGACCTTCAATCTGCCGGGAGATACGGGCGTGGTGGGACAAACCCACGCCGTGATGAAACTGCGCGCTTTGCCCGATGCCGAATCGGAACAGATCGGGCGTGTGCCTTGGGGTCAGATCGTGCCGGTTTTGGGGCAAACACCTGATGGACTGTGGTGGCAGGTGAGTTACGCGGGCACAACCGGATGGTTGTTCTCCGAGTTCTTGACTGTCCTTGAGGGTGATATAGAAGACGTGCCGATTAGGTAGAGGCCCCTCACCCTAAATCCCTCTCCCACAAGGGTAGAGGGACTTTGCTCCCTTCGCCCCTGTACAAACGGAGTTTGTCTGGGAGAAGGGCCGGGGATGAGGGGCAGGACTTGACGGTTCAACAATATTGCTAGGATTGAAGCATGACCGAAATCAAACGCAGTATCTATATTGAGCGCATTCGCATTGCGCGAGGCTACATCGACCATCACTATGATGCGCCGATCACGCTCGAACACGTCAGCGATGCGGCGGGCTATTCGCGCTATCACTTCATCCGGCTGTTTCGCGCCGTGTATAAGCAGACGCCGCATCAATATCTGGTGCTGCGGCGTATCAAGCGCGCCAAAGAACTGCTCCGCAGCAGCGATATGCCCATCACGGATATTTGCGTTCAGGTCGGCTTTGAGAGTCTCGGCTCGTTCAGTACGTTGTTCCGGCGAATGGTTGGCCTCGCGCCGGGAGCCTATCGCAGCAGCGCCCGACCTGAGCCAGCGCCCGCCGCCGATGTATCGCCTGCGTTCTTTATTCCGCTGTGCTTTCGCATCGAGCACGGGATCAAGGATGATGAGTAGCTTTTAGCCATAAGCGATCCATCTTTGTAGGGGCGAACCTATATGTTCGCCCGAATGTGGGCTGGCACACAGGTCAGCCCTACCCACACAATCGCAATTTTCGAGAAATGCCAACCGCACGGATGTGCTAAGATAAGCATGGAAATCGAACAGGCATTTGGAGACCAACCATGATTACACGACTTTCGCATGTTGGCATTTACGTCAAAGATCAGAACGAAGCGCTGCGTTTCTACACCGAAAAAATGGGCTTCGAGATTCGCGCCGACATGACGGTGGGCGATTATCGCTGGCTGACTGTCGGGCCGAAAGGTCAGCCGGATCTCGCAATCGTGCTGAACGCGCTCAAAGCTGACGGCCCGCTCGATGAAGAATCGGTCAAGCTGATGGCCCAACTGCAAGACAGCGGCCATATGAGCGGCGGCGTACTGGATACCGATGACTGCCATCGTGACTACGAAGAACTGTCTGCAAAGGGCGTCGAATTTATACAGACACCGCAAGATCAGCCGTGGGGCACCGAGGCAGTTTTCCGCGACAACAGCGGCAACTGGTACAGCCTGTCACAGAGAAAGCAAATGAGCTAAAGCTGGTCGTTCTAAGAGGTACACTCAAGCACGATGTGACCTCTATAGAAAGCTGATCATCATGAGCGCCAACCCGACAGCAACCACGAATGACAGCGTTCGATTGGACGACATCGCCCACCGTGATTTTGCGCCGCCGCAGCGCACATGGGTGATGTCGCAGCGCTGGAATGATCTGCTTTTCGCGCATTGGCCGGTTTCGCCGGAAATTCTGCGCCCGCTCATCCCGCCCCAACTCACGCTTGATACGTGGGAAGGGCAGGCTTGGGTGGGCGTTGTGCCCTTCACAATGAGCCACGTTCATTGGCGCTATCTGCCGCCGCTGCCGGGGATGTCGGCGTTTCCTGAACTCAACGTGCGAACTTACGTCACTTATGGCGATAAACCGGGAGTCTGGTTTTTCTCGTTGGATGCTGACAGTCGCCTATCAGTTGAAGGGGCGCGGGCATTCTTCCGTCTGCCGTATCTCAAAGCCGATATGACATCACGCTTGCAAGGCGACAGCGTTAACTACGAGTCACATCGCACCGATAAGCGCGGAAACCCTGCTGAGTTTCAGGCGCAATATCGCCCGATTGGGGCGGCGTCTATCGCGCAGCGTGGCACACACGAATACTGGCTGACCGAGCGCTACTGCATGTACACGGCGGACTCTGCGCGGAAACTCTATCGTGGCGATATTCATCATCCGGCATGGTCGCTGCAACCCGCCAAGGCTGACATCAGCGTGAATACGATGGCGCAGGCCGCAGGAATCGCGCTGCCACAAACCGCGCCTTTGCTGCACTTCGCCAAACGTCAGGATATGTTGGGCTGGTGGCTGTCGCCGCTGTAGTTACGCTGATAACGTGTTCAGAACGTCAATAAGATTGCTTGGCGTAATTGGCTTGGGCATGAAGTTCTCGATGCCCATCTCGGCGCATGTGCGGCGATACTGCTCATAAGCCGACATGGCGATGATCGTCGTACCTTTTTCCTTGAGCGGTGCTGCCCATTCACGCAGCAGGTCAGCGGAATGCGCGCCGCCGATACGCATGTCGCAGATAAAGATGTCGAATTCATTTGATTTTAGAAGCTGCTCGGCTTCGGCGACGGTCATAGCTTCATGCACCGTGTAATCCGCTTTGGCTAAGGTCTTACTATAGAGCCGCAGCAAGCTGAGGTTGTCCTCTAATAATAATACCCGCCCGCTTTTCAAGGCTGCTTCGTTCGTCATTTCAACTCCAACGGCATTCATCAACATGGAAGATCACCGGGTTACATAAGCGTACAATAATTGGGATGTTGTGAGATCGATTACTTAAAGGATAGCAGCACTTTTCTCATGTAACTTTTGAGCCACATGAGTGAACAGCGTCACAATATGAGAACATTGTGAAAGTGAATTTAAGGTGTGGACTTCGCCGGTGTGAAAACCAACAGCACAACCCATAGCAGCCATGCCGCCGCGCCGAGCAGCAGGTTTCCCGGCCACCACGCGGGACGGAACTCGAACACGACGACGCTTTCGCCTGCGGGCACAGCCACAGCGCGGAACATCAAATCGGCGCGGGAAATGGCAGCCGCTTGACCGTTGACCGTCGCCTGCCAGCCGGGATAGTAGGCATCGGTCAGCAGTAGATAGCCATCGTCAGCCGCATCGACGCGGATTTCGATCCGTTCCGCTTCATAACTCGTAATCGTGGCGGTTGAGTCGCCAGCGGGCGCGGTGTGCAGCGCTTGACCTTCGGCCAGCACGATGGACTGCGACGGGTCGAAAGCGGGATCACGCATGAGTTCGAGAGTCGTCGCATCGTCCGCAATTTGCACGTCATAGACGACGAAAGCGCGGGGCAGCACGTCGAGGTTTTCATAGAGCTTGATGTCGCTGGACAGCGCCCGCCGCCATGTACCTAGCGTCAACTGAACGAAGTCGCCCGTTCGCGTATCGACCAGCGTCAGCGCGTGAATATTGATGGGCGCAAGAGCCTGTATCGAAACTGAAAGCGGGGTGTGTGCGGCATCTATTTGCAGACGTTCCAGTCGCAAGCCATTCACTTCGACCTCGTCTTGCCCTGTCAACGACAGCGCCGTGAAATCGTCGCCGCCATAGCCGAGCGTAAAAACTGCCAGCGCTGCTGTGGTGGCTGTGTCGTCAATCGAATACAGCACGTTCAGCGCGTTGGCCTCGAAGGACGGAAGGTCACGAACAGCCGTCGTTTCATCGGGCGCGAGAGCCAGTTCGATGCCGGTGTCGTAAGCTACGCCTTCATGCCACAGGTCGAACACTTTGTCGGTGATGAGGTAGCGCGTGTTGGTCAGGTTGAGCCAGCGCATATCAGGGATACATGCGCCGCGACATTCCTCACGCGCCAACATTTCGCGTAGGCGGCCATCCGGCGGCGGTTCTTCTCCCGATGGCAGCAGCAGCGCGATAAAGTCGGTGTAGTAGCCTGTCGGCAGCAAGCCGCCATCGAAGCCGTCAATGCTCGGCAAACCCCATGTGAGCGGCAAATTCGGCGCGAGTGTTTCCTGCATTTTGGTGGCGACGTAAGCGTGACGAACGGCCAGATCGTTCATGCCCGCCGCTCGCCAGCGCGCTTCCAGTGTGGCTCTATCGCCGGGGTCGAACAGCAAATCGGTGATGCTCAACAGGCGTCCGGGCGGAGCAGGGGTAACGGCGTCGGCGTAAGCCTCAAGCTGGCTGACTGTGAAACGCTGCGCCTCGACCACTTCAGGCGGCCCGAGAACGTTATAGGGCAGCACTCCCGCCGCGAAAAATAGCTCGACCAACGCCGCCAGCGCCAAAACGGGCGCGATGTATCGTAGCCCTAGATAATGTTTTTTCTGTAAACCGTCGTTTCCGTGTATTTCTAAATCAAAGTTTTTCTTTGTACCTTCGTTCCCTTGTACCTTTGTGATAAGTTTTTTCTCTGCATCCCTGCTACCCTGCATCCCTGCGGTGAGCTTTTTCCCGATGACCAACGCCAACCCGACCACCAACGCCGCCGCCCACGCCAGCAGTGTGACCCGCGTCGGCACAGCCGGGCCGATGACATCTTCGGGGATGCGATCCGTCAGCAGACTGGCCGCCGCTAGTCCAGCGACGACGATCACGATAAACCCCATCAGCCACCAGCGCACCCGGTTCGGGCGCAGCATCAAAGTTTGCAAACCCACGCCGCCGAGCATCGCCACCGCCAATGCGAACAGCGCCAGCCAGCGTGCCGGAACTCGAAACAGGTTGAATCCCGGCAAGGTCGCCAGCGTCCAATAGAGCGGGTTGTAAACGCCGAGCGCCAGCAGCAAACCGATCACCGCCAGCGCGACCCACACCACCCGCGACGACAGCCCCCACTGTAAACGTTGAGGTAGGGGCGCTTCGCGAAGCGCCCCTACCTTGCGCCTTTTACCAAAGCTGCCAAACGCCCCGATCAACGCCAGCGCCAGCCCGATCACGCCGATATACGCGACGTATTCGCCGAACACCTGACCGTCATAACTGGGCAGCAGTCCTCGCCCCAACACAAACGGGTTGAACGAGAAGGCCATCGCCTGCTGTGGCAAGAGTCCGCCGCTGCGACTGCCGAGTCGAATCAGTTCCAGCGTGGGAATCAACTGCGCCGAAGCCAGCAGCAGCGCGCCAACACCCGCCGCGATCAACGCCGCGAACGCCCGCTTTCGCCGCCGCCATGTGCCCATCAGCAGAGCATAGACGCTCAACCCGACGAGGCTGATGAACACCGTTTGCGTGTGCCCGCAGAGGACTTGCAAAGCCAGCGCGCCCGTCAGCAGCAGCGAGTAACGCCGCCAACGCTGACGTTGAGCCGCATAGTGCAGCAGCAGGAACAGAATCGGCATCCACGCCAGCCCTTGCAGTTGGTTGATCTGCTCGACGTGCGCGCCGACATAGCCACCCAAACCATACAGCGCCGCCGCCAACAGCGCGGGCAAACGTCGCAAGTGCAGCGTGCGCCGCGCCAACAGATAGACACCGCTCATGGCGAGATAAATGTGCAGCAGGATGCTGATGCGAATGGCATCGGGAGTAGCAAGCGGAGACAGCGGCCAGTTGAGCGGGTAGAACGTGCCTAGCTGGATGTTCGCCAGCAGTGGAACGCCCATGAACAATTCCGGCGACCACAGGGGTATATGCCCCTGCATGAACGCCGCGCTGCGGGCCGTCCAATAGGGATAGAAATAGGCGAAGGTATCGCCCCGCGCCAGAATCAGGTCGGTGAAGGCCAGCTTATAGAAGAAGACCAGCGTCAGCGCCAGCAGCGCGAACAGCGGCCAAGAGCGATAAAAGCGCTGCTGCAACGTGGCTTAACCGGCGAAATCGCGTGAAGTGGAATGTACGATGCTGGTGGTTTGCGGCGTGATGTTAAGCGTTCTCGCTGCCTTCTTCGGGCTTGGGCGGACGAATCTGGACAACGGACTTGCTTTCTTCGGGCTTGGACGGGCGAACCTGAACGACTTCATCTGTGCCACGTTCGGCGCGAATGAAGCGCGTATCAACCGGAGCGGACGGTGCAGCAGTGGCGCTGGCATTAGTCGTCGTCGGCTCGATCTTGGCCTGCACTTCCGGCGATTTCACGTCGGGGATCGTGTGTGCGCCTTGCGCGATGACTTGACTGTCGCGGACACCCACATACAGCACCCAGCCAACAATGGCCAAGTCGAGAATAATCAACAGAATTAGGATAGGCATAGTAGCTCCTTCACAAAAGTGATGAGTAATGAGGCATGAGTTAAAAGTTCAAAGTGACCGGTGTAAAGTGAGCCGTTAGGTGCTGTAGCTCTTTACTTTAACCTTTAAACTTTTTCACTGTTTTTTGCTCATCACTCATTACTCGATACTCATTACTTTGTACCTGAAAACATACCACGTCTTGCGCGGCGCTGCTAGGTTATTGTGGCGGGTGGCGGCAGATCATCATCTAGCGTCGGCTCAAAAGCAAAGTGAAACGGGCGCAGCGGATCGGGCACTTTGGGCATCGGCTGTTCCCAATAGACCGGACGCACGAACGGCCCCGGACGTTTCAGGTTGAGCGCGTGTTCATATTCCTGCGCGACGTATTTCGACATGGACGAATTGCTCGACCAGAACAACTGGAAGATGTCGGCGCGCTCGATCATCTTGAGCAGTTCGGCGTTCCATTCTTGCCCGCTCTTGAGCGTGGTCACATCGCGCAGGTAATCCATGCCGAGCGCTTTGTAGGCCCGTTCCACGCGCTCGATAATGTTGGTATCTTTGTGACTGTAGCTGCAAAAGATCGCTTGATAGGGTTTTTGCAGCGATTCGGCCTGCTGCGTGGCGGCGGAAACGCTCTCGGTGACGAAGATCGACAGCGGCACATCAGCCACGATGATGCCTTCGACGGTGAAGGTCACGAAGCCGTTGGCCGCTTGATCGAGCGGCGCATCTTTGGCGCGCAGCTTGAAATCGAAGCGATGCCAGTCCTCGAAAAAGCCGACGCTGATGCTCGGCGGGTTGAACTGAAAGCCATCTAAGTTAGGCGTGGCCATGATTGTCGCGCCCTCTGCGATGGCCTGTGTAGCCGGGCGCTGCGTGGTGCGAATATCGGTGCGATCTCCAAGCAGTTTCTTGGCATCGGTAGACACTTCCGGCCCGGCGGACTGCTTGAACAGATAAGCGATGAGCGGCTGCCAGTCCATCGGCTTGATCTCACGCGGATAGTACGCCGAAAACTGAATATCGTGGCTCGGCGATGGAGCAGCGCCGGGAGCGACGATTTCAGGCGCGGGTTCAGGTGGTTCTACACTGGATGTCGGCGGCGTGATCGGCGCTGGTGATGGCGCTGGCGG
The DNA here is from genome assembly GCA_014379235.1 of Anaerolineae bacterium. GTDB lineage: Bacteria > Chloroflexota > Anaerolineae > Aggregatilineales > Phototrophicaceae > JACMMD01. The sequence continues at coordinate 4,182 of JACMMD010000924.1, read as the reverse complement.
CGGAACGCTCGACGGGGGGCGGCTAAACGGCGGTGGCGCTGCCTGTTCGGCTTCCTCGAATGCCTCTTTGGGAATGCCGCGATAGATCGGTTCTTGGTCGTCCATGTCTGATGGCGCGGGCGGTGGTGGCGGCTCGGACTGCTGGTGATGTGGCTGTCGCGGCGCTTCGGCCCCTTTTTGCCCCTCGCGCTGGTCATCGGTAGGGCGGCTGTACTCCTGCCCGCCTCTGCCTGCTGTTTCGCCTGAATCGCCGCCGAGTGCTTTCTTGACATCCTCTTTGATGTTATTCAGCGACTCGCCAAATCTGTCCCACAGACTCGGTGCTGGCCTCGATACAGGTTCGCTTTGTGGGGGTGGCGGCGCGGCCTGCGTTGGCGGTGCTGGCGGGATGGGCGGCAGACCCCACAAAACGTCCCACGGCTGCTGTTGTTGTTGCCGCTCCTGTCGCTGACGGATGCCATATCGAATAGCGGCTGTTAACCGCTCTGGTGTGAGAGGTGTATCAAGGTACGCGACGTTCCGCACTCGATCAGAAGCTGGTGCATATAACACCACAACAGCGATACGAGGTGCGTTATCAACAATCGTTGTGATAACGGGGCCGCTGTCGGGTACGAACGATTCCACGATCACGACATCGATCTCGTTTTGAAGCTGCTGAACCTGACTCAAAGCCTCATCAGCCGATACCGCTGTGCCGACTAAGGTGAAACCTAATTGCGGAAGTAGCAAAGTAAGCAGATGCCGTACCTGCTCATCGTCTACAATCAGAAAAATGCGAATATTTTCCATAGGTTAGCGTCTGACTAGCATAAACTGGCTGCTCAAACGTGACTGGAAAACCGATCCAGCGAAGGGCGGTGTGATATAGGGTACGCCCATACCTTCTGCCGCTTGTATTCCCTCGTCCGAATGTTCCAAGATGATGATTGCAGATTGTGGCAGCACAGCACGAATACGCGAGATAACGGCTCTCAACGGCCCATCGAGCAGGTATTCACCGATGATGACCATCTTAATCTTCTGGTTAGCGGCTCGGCTGATGCCGTCTGCTAAGGACTGTGCCTCCACAACATCCAGAGAATACTCATGCGCTGTTTGCTGTATTTCAGCGCGTATCAACGCATCGGTCTCGATGACTAAAATATTCTTTTCCATAGGTTAGCGTCTGCCCTAATTTTTGCCCGGCGTTTGTGGTGGCTGCGGACGGGGTTCGTCCCCTTCGCTGATGATGCGGGTTTCGCCGCTCAAACGCTTCTTGACATCGTCTTTGATCTGCTGCAACGACCCGCTAATCTGATTGAGCAGCCCCGGTTCGCGGTTGGCAATCTGCTGGACGGTGCGCGAAATTTCGGTTTGGAGATAGTCGAGTTCGCGCTCGACATCCTGAATGCGGATGGCGCGCATATTTCCCAGTGCGGGGGGAAGCGGCGCGTCGTTGATGCGAAAGGGCAAGATCACTTTGAGGAGTCTTTGTGCTTCACGCAGGATTTCGTATTGGCTGTCCGAGCGGCTGTACTCGGACGTTATCAGCAGCACGATCAGATCGGAACTTTTGATCTGGAAGAAGATTTCTTCGCGCCAATCAACGTCGCCATGAAACGTTTGCGTGTTGTCGTATACACTGAAGCCCGCTTTGCGGAGATTCTCCGCCAGCGTTTGAGCGAGTTTCGTGCCATCCTTGCGGCTGTAGCTCAGAAAAATATGCGCCATAAACCCTTTACCTCAATCGAAATATGCTCACGGGACACAGCTAAACTCGTTCGCAATGCTCCCTTACGCTAGGATAGCGTTGGTCCTAATTTTCGTTTGACGCTTGCAGCGGTTTGAACTTTCGTCCCGCATTGACAGCGAGGCGCTGCGCGATACTTTCCTGAATCACTTCAGTCAGCCGTTCAGGGGTAATGGGTTGTTCAAAATAGGTGACGTTCGGAATCTGGTTTGCAGGTTTTGGGATGCTGCTTGTTAAGACCACAACGGCGATTCTGGGCACGTTGTCAACAATGGTCGTAATAACCTTGCGGCTGTTGGGCATCTGCGAGTCAACGATCACGACATCAATATTATCGAGAATACGCTGCATCACGCGCAGGCTTTCATCCGCCTCTGCCGATGTCCCGATCAGGTCAAAGCCTTCCCGTTTGAGAAATTGCTTGAAAACCTTGTGTAGACTTTCGTCGTCTTCAACCAGAAAAACGCGGGTTTTTTCCATAGGTTAGCGTCTGCTCACAAATGTATTGGTAGGGGCAGGCCTAGGCAAACTTCGTTTGCTTGTCTGCCCGAAAACAGGGCGAACACGTAGGTTCGCCCCTACGAGATATGTTCAGTCAATCAGCCAGCGCCGCCCGATGTATCAGCGTAAGGGTTGGGCGTGGGTTCTTCAACAGGGTCGTCGGCGTGATCGGCATCATACTGAACCACGCTTTGCCCCGTCACGCGAAAGGGCACAGCGGCCACCGGAACGGCTGCCGCTGCTGCGGCCTCTTCGGTGCTGCGGTCTTCGCGCTCGAAGTAGCGTCCGGTTTCTTCCGCAATGATGTCCTCACAGCGCTCGACGAAGCGAACGAACGGCTCACGCGCTTTGCGATAGGGGCCCGCAGCCGCTTCGAATAGGGCGCGCTCACGCTTCAAGCCTTCGACCACCTGCCGGAAGGATTTCCAGTCGTCGCCATAACCGAACACGTTCTCGGTGGCGGCGGCCAGTGCAACGATAAGGCTGATGAAAATCGGTACGACATTGGGCACGTTCGGCAGACTAATCAGAACGGGTACGCTTGCGCCGCCGAGCGCGATGCTCAGTTGCAGCAGTTGGTAACGCTTCTTATTCTGGCCGGCTTTCTTGGAATAATATTTCTTTTGCGTGTCCCAGCGATCTTCGATGTAGCGCTTGGCGCGTTTAACTTCGGCCTCGTAGAGGTCTTCAGGTGTTTGGACACGGGTACGCTTCGCAGGTGTTGGCGTAGGTACAGGCACGGTCTGTTGTACAGGGACGACTTGCACAACGGGCACGACAGGTACGGCGAGGACTTCCGCCACAGGTATGGCGATCACCTCTGGCACAGGTACGGCGTGACCGTTCGTGCCGTTCATTTCGGTGCTGGCAGGCGCTCCGTTTGACGCGGGTGCTCCATTTGCGGGTGCGCTGCCGTTGGCTGCTGGCGTGACCGATACAGTTTCGGTGGCTCGTTTTTCTGGCATAGTGACTAGTCCCCCTTCTCTGGCCGCGCCTCTCAGCGCACGTACCTAATTTTGCGTATATTGTACTCTAATTTTGCGGATTACGATCAGTGCATAGGCGGCGGCGACGGCCAAAAACGGTGTCAGCATGGAGCGCATTCGCGTATCCATGCAGGCGTTGGCCACCCACAATGTGCCCAGCGTATAATAGGCGATCATCAAACCGATGCCGATGAACAGTGTCCACTGCTTGCGCCGGAACGCGCCCCACATGCCCCACGCCGCGCTTGCATACAGTGCTATATTCCATACGATTTCGATGGGCGTGAACCAGTTGGGCAGGGTGTTCGTCCAACCGTACATGCGCGCCAGCCCGATTGGCAGCGTCGCCACGAACCACAGCGGATATTTCAGGAAAATCTCGATGGCGACGGACTGCATCGCGCTCTGGATTTCCGGCGTGGCCGCGTAGAACTCGTAGCGTGTGCCCGATGTGACTTCGCCTTCCCAACCGACACGCTCGGCCACGCGCTCGTTCAGGTCGATGTAAATGGGGCGCATCTCGCGGTTGGTGGCGAAGTGTTCTACCGATGCGGCGCGGCAGTAAAGCTGTGTGTAGGCCCCGACAGTTGAGAAAGTCGCGTTGCCGAAAACCGCGCCGTTGTGTGCCGTCCACGCGAACACGCCCGCCGCGCTCACCGCCGCGAAAGTCAGCGCCGCCAACCACAATCTCCGCCGGACGATCAACAGTACCAGCGCCAACAGCGGCCATAACATATAGCTCGCCGGACGGGCCAGCGAGGATAACGCCAGCGCCGCCCCCGCGAACGCGGCCCACGCCGCCGTTGGGCCGATTCGCTGCGTGTGCAGCAGCGCCAGTAATCCAATCGCCATCGCCAGCAGCAGGAGATTGGCTAACGGCTCAGGCCCCATATACGTTGAGTAGACGATGCTGGCCGGGTCGAGCGCCACGATCACGCCGGCCAATAAGGCAGCGCGATTGTT
>JACMMD010000923.1 GCA_014379235.1 Anaerolineae bacterium | reverse complement strand
GGGCCGGGGGCGACCATCAAATAGACGAACAGCGCCGCGACGGAAATCGCGCTCACCAGCACAACCGTCACGACTTCACGACGGGGAAATGCCCGCGCTGCGTCTGTATCCCGCATGACCATTAGCGGTATCTCCCGGCTTAGAACTGAAAGTAGATGAACTGCTGATTGCTGGTGCCGCTGTAGAGCGAGATGATGATGAGTATGAGAGAGACATAGTAGAAAAGCCAGCGCGGAATGATCGGCACCTGCCCGAAAAAGCGCAGCATCCCCCAGCGCATATCCAGCCAATCCGCCAGATTGAGGAACAACAGCAGCACACACACGCCGATGAACTCGGTCTCTGCCTGTGTCGACGTGCTGAGGTAAGGCGCGGCCAGATTGCTTGTTCCGTTGGTGAAGTCGGTCAAATGCGCGACGATGTACAGCGCGTCGTTGATCGTCGCGGCGCGGAAGAAAATCCACGCGAGACACACCAGCGCGAATGTCAGCGCCCAACGCAGCACCGTTCGGAAACTGCCCAGACGCGGCGACCAGCCCCAACCGTACTTCGCCGCCAGCGTTTCGATGACGATGTATGCACCGTGCAGCGCACCCCACGCCGCGAACGTCCAGCTTGCGCCATGCCACAAGCCGCTGAGAACGAACACCGTCATCAGATTGGCCAGTGTTCGAGTCAGTGTCCCGCGATTGCCACTGAGCGGTATGTACAGATAGTCCCGAAACCACGTCGATAACGAGATATGCCAGCGCCGCCAGAAGTCCCGAACGGACAGCGAAAAGTACGGCTGGCGGAAGTTATCCATCAGCCGGAAACCCATGATTCGCGCTGTGCCGATGGCGATGTCAGTGTAGGCGGAGAAGTCACAGTAAATCTGGAAGGCGAAAAATATCGTCGCCACGATCAACACGAGGCCGTTATACTGCGATGGATTGCTGTAGACCTCGTTGACGTAAACCGCTAAACGATCTGCGATCACCACTTTCTTGAACAGTCCCCACAGTGCTAAACGCAGCCCTTCGGTAAAACGCAGGTAATCGAAATCGTGGCGCTCATGATACTGAGGCAGCATATTTGCGGCGCGTTCAATCGGGCCGGCCACCAACTGCGGAAAAAAGGCGATAAACGTGGCCATGATGCCAAGCCGCCGCTCAGCTTTGACTTTGCCCCAATAGACATCCAGCGTGTAAGACATCTCTTGAAAGGTGTAGAACGAGATTCCGACTGGCAGCAGCACATTGAGCGTACTCGGCGTATACGGAATAGACAGCCCATCCAGCACTAAAGCGATGGATGCATTAAAGAAATTGAAATATTTGAAGGTGAACAACAGCCCCAAATTGAGCGTAACGCTCGTCAAAATCAGCAGCTTGCGCCGCCGCTGCGAAGTTGTGGCGTCCATTTGCCGTGCGATGTGGTAATCCATGAAGGTCGTCGCCAAAATCAGCAGGACATAGCTGGCATTCCAATAGGTGTAAAAAAAGTAGCTGGCGATCAGCAGCAGCAGCCAGCGATAACGGTGTGGCAGCAAGAAATACAGCGGGACAACGCAAATAAAAAAGATCAGGAATTCAGATGAGACGAATGACACTCAACACCGTCCTGTATTTGGCAATCGACAGCGATGCTATCGGGAGACGGGGAAAAGTCAAGTCGGGAAAGAGCTTTCAAGTCCCTCTCCGCTTGCGGTGAGGGATTTAGGGAGGGGTTGAATTAACGCTCTGAACGTACTTCCAGCGCCTCGCCGATTCGCTCAAGCACAGCTTCAATCTGTTGCAGCACTTCGCCATTCGTGAAGCGCAAAACTCGTAGGCTTAAATGTTCGAGGAATTCCTGCCGCACAGCATCATAGTCTTGCGTCTGCTCATGAATGACACCATCTACTTCAATGACTAATCGTGCCGTCGCACAATAGAAATCAACGATAAAACGGTCTATGGGGTGTTGACGGCGAAACTTATAACCTGCGTGATGCTTACGACGTAAGCGCTGCCATAGGGCGTTTTCGGCAGCAGTTGGTTCGCGCCGCATCTCTTTTGCCAATGGTTTCAGCTTCAACCACAATTCAGGAGCTGTTTTCCAAATGTTCTGTGTCATAGCAAATGAACCCCTCCCCCACCCTCCCCGCAAGCGGAGAGGGAGTTAAAGCTTCGCCAACGCCGCTTTGATTGAGCGGTAGCACTGGCGTAAATCCCCTTCCAGCTTGAGCCATTCCCCCGCCAGAGCAGTGGGGGTTTTCAACCCCCCGGCGAGTTAAAATTCATCCTCCGAAATTGGAGCATCCGCCGCTTGACGGTTCACGAACGCCGTTTTGTAAATCAGGTCGTTGATGTCCTTGCCTTGACCGTAAGCATAGAGATAGCCGTGCATCGACGGCGGATAATTGGACTGCACCCACAGCGCGAACTCCTTGCGATTGTCGGTGGGCGCGATGCTCATCGCCCGCGCACACTCGGCAGTGATCTCGGCCACCTTCTGCTCGATTTCGGCCTTCCACGCTTTCACCTGACCAAGAAATTCGTCCGGTACGCCTTCGATCATCGACTCAAGCTGACCAGCGCGCACCGCTTCCAGCACCCGGTTGAAGGTCGCGCCCGTCATAATGCGATGCGCCAGCTTATAGGCATCGCTCTTGACCTTGACGCGCTCATTATCGCTGTAGCGCACGACGAAGCCTTCTTCGTGAGAGGTCATAGCCATCGCCGCCGCGAGAATATCCTCGATGTTGTCCATGCGATAGACTGTCGGGCGGAAAAAACCATGCGCTTCGGCCACAGCGTCGAGTTCGGCCTCATATAGTTCATGCCCGAACTGTTTGCTTCTCGCGCCAATCAGCCACAGCCCGCTCTGCCCTTGATAGTCGACGACCACGCGGTTTTCCGGGTAGATGATCTCGAACATGTACGTCAGGCTGTCGTCCAAACCTTCGGGGTTGATCGCGTTTTGCCGGAACCAATCCGTCGCCCACTGCGCCTGATCGCTGACGAACGAACCGCGTGTGGTGATGTGGTATTCGTCCTTGTGCTGGAATAAAATCCCAAGACTGCCGTCGACCTTTTCCGCCACGCTGACGATGTGCGTTCCCGGCATCGGCAGCCATTGACCATAATTGAAAAACTTCCTCATGCTACGCGCAACAATTGTCCCATCGGCAGTTAAGATTAAGCCACGACAGTTCAATGTATCGCTCGTCCAGACGTTTTCATACTGCGCCTTTTGGGTGTAGTTGAAAATGAATAGACCGCCATCAGGATGTTCATGCTCGGATATCCAGCCTTCCCGAACCAGTCTGCGAATCCTCTGAATGTCAGGTTGGTACATCGAGCTTCTCTCTCT
>JACMMD010000922.1 GCA_014379235.1 Anaerolineae bacterium | reverse complement strand
GCGTAAACAGCAGTCCGGCGAAACATCGCCGGAAGCGGCAAACGAAGCCGCAAAAGAAACCGTACAGCAAGAGTCAACTCCTACTGAGTCAACACCAACCAACGAAGCGGCGCGTTGAGCGCGTCTTCACTTCGGGAAAAAGAATGTCAAATATCGAAATCGAATTGAACCCGGTGGACTTTATCACCGTCGGCACAATCGGGCCGAAGGGCCAGCGCATGTTTCACCTGCAAGCAGGTAAACGTGGGCGTATCGTCTCGTTGATAATCGAGAAAGAGCAGGCATTCGCCCTGAGCGAAGCCATCAACGAATTGATTAACGACATCGCGGAGCGTTATCCAGAGACCGCCGCCTCAGTCGAAGATATCAACAGTTGGGACATGGATTTGCGCGAGCCGATTGAACCCGTCTTTCGCGTAGCGCAGATGGGATTGGGTTACGACGAAGACAGTAATCTCGTCGTACTAGTCGCCCAGGAGTTGGTCGTGCCCCCCAGCAGTGGACTCGACAGTGACCTCGATCTTGAACTCGACTCCGACGAGGAAGAAATCGAACCCGGCATCGCACGCTTTTGGGGCAGCCGGGAGCAAATGCAAGCGTTAAGCCTGCAAGCAACCTCAATCGTACAAGCAGGCCGTCCAGACCCACGCCAGAACGGGCGGCTCGTCTATTATTGGACGTAGGGGCTTTCCCGCGATGAGCGATAACCCGAACGACACCAACGACAAAAATCTCGACCCCGCCGATGAACAAGGTGCATCGAAGCCCGTCACCATCGAGCGTGTGCTGGAAGTGCTGCAAGAGGGGCAGATCGACGAGGAATACGGCATTCTGCGTTGGAGTTCCAACTATGCCTTTCTGATGTCGCTGACCCATGAGGATGTTAACCTCATGGCCGTTTACAAGCCGCAAATGGGTGAGCGTCCGCTGTGGGACTTCCCCGACGGGACGCTGTGCTTCCGTGAAGTGGCGGCCTTTCTGACCTCGCAAGAACTCGGTTGGCAGATCGTGCCGCCGACAGTTCTGCGCGAAGGCCCACGCGGCATTGGCTCGATACAGTTCTACATCGACCACGACCCCGAAGTGAACTACTTCTCGCTGGACGAAAACGCCTATCCTCAATTGATGCGGATGGCGGCCTTCGATTATGTGGTCAACAATGCAGACCGCAAAGGCGGCCACTGCTTAGTCGATGGGCAGCAGCATATCTGGGGTATCGATCACGGCATTGCCTTCCATACCGAACACAAGCTGCGAACGGTGATTTGGGATTTCGCCGGCCAAGAAATCCCAGACAATCTGCTGAAAGACCTCGACGCGCTGTGCGTCAAGCTCACCGACCAAGACAGTGCTTTCCAGCAAGCACTCTGTGGTCTGATTTCCGGCCCGGAGATGAAAGCAGTAAACAACCGCCTGCGCCGACTGTTAAACTCGCGGCGCTACCCCCGCCCCGGCCCCGGCCCGAATTACCCGTGGCCGCCCGTATAAGTTTCAGGAGCAAGCCATGAACATACCCGCGCAAACTCGCGTCGGAATGCCGATGGATGAGTTCATTCGCCTCTACGACGAAGCCCCCTTTGAACTCATCGACGGCGAAAGGATTTTGTTGATGCCGCCTGTTGCTCGACATGCGCTAACCACTAAGCGTTTGTATGATGCCTTTATGCGCTTTGATCCGAACTATAAGTTGGGCATGTTTTTCACAGAATCAGTATTTGCCTTGACTGATGCACCGGGTTGGGTAAGAGGTTCGCGTGTCCCTGATGTTATGTTTTATGCGGCGGAGCGCTGGAATAATTACACAGAATCTACACCGGATTGGGAAGATAAGCCTTTCGTCCTTATACCTGATATTTGCGTTGAAGTCATTTCCGCCAATGACAAATATTCAGATGTTATCGAAAAAATTGAGCGCTATCTGGATGATGGCGTTCGGCTTGTGCTGCTGCTTGACCCGCCACATCGTATCATTACGATCTACCGTTCAGGCAGCAAACAAACCATGCGCCTCAATGACAGTGATATTCTTGATTTAACTGATCTCCTTCCTAATTTCTCAATTCCAGTGCGAGATATTTTTGGCTGATAAAGGCACGTCTCTGCGCCTCTGTATTTCTGTATCTCTGCGTTACATTGCGTTCCTAATCATTACTGCCTGCTCCGTTGCGGAGGCACAAACGCAGCAGCCATTTACACTCACCATTCTGCATACCAACGACGAACACAGCCATCACCTGCCCAACGCGGACGACATCGGCGGCGCAGCGCGATTAGCCACTGTCGTTCAGCAAATCCGCGCCGAAACCGATAACCTGCTGCTGTTGGATGCTGGAGATCGTTTCACAGGCACGGATTTCCACGACCAGCATCGCGGGCAGGACAGCGCGCAAATCATGAACCTGCTCGGCTATGACGCGATGACGCTCGGCAACCATGAGTTTGACGATGGCGACGAGGTTCTAGCCGCATTCATCGACGCGCTCGAATTTCCTGTCGTCAGCGCCAACGTCGATTTCAGCACATCCGACGCGCTTAGAGGCAAAGTCGAGCTTTACGTCGTGCTGACTGTGGGCGGTGAATCCATCGGCATCATCGGCTTAACGACCCGTGATACGCAGTTCGAGGGCAAAGCAGGGGAAGGCATTACGTTCAGCCGCGAGTACGCCGCCATCGTGCAGCCGATCATCGACCAACTAGCAGCGGACGGCGTGAACAAAATAGTGCTGCTGACTCATCTCGGCATATTAGAAGAAACGCCGCTGGCAAACGCAGTTTCCGGCGTGGATATCATCGTCGGCGGGCACAGTCATACGCTGTTGAGCAATACTGATGCCACCGCTGAAGGCCCTTATCCAACCGTGTTCGAGAGCGCATCCGGTGAGCCTGTGTTGTGGGTTCAAGCGGGTGTGAATGGAACGCACGTTGGGCGAATCGACCTTACCTTTGACGCGAACGGCATCCTCACCACATGGCAAGGCGATACGCTTGCGCTAACGGCGAACATCGCAGCCGACGAAACTATGTCCGCACGCATCACTGAACTTTCCACGCCATAATCCTTAGGCTTTTTTACCAGCGTTCTCCCTGCTAAATTGTTCGTTAAACATAATTGCACATTCCCTAACATTCGCTTAAACTCCTCTCGTTAAGCGAATAAGATAGGTCAGCGACAATCTCGCAGGCACTTCTTTATGGAGGAAAACTCATGCGACATAAATTTACCCTTCTGTTATGCGCGCTGCTGCTCTTTACCCTTGCCCTGCCCGTGATGGCGCAAGACGATGAAGAGACGTTCTCGATGACTATCATGCACACCAACGACGAACACGCCGGTCATGAACCTAACGGCAACGGCGATGGTGGCGCGGCCCGTCAAGCGACTGTCGTTGAGCAGATTCGCGGCGAAGTCGAAAATTCGCTGCTGCTCGATGGCGGAGACCGCTTCACAGGCAGCCTGTTCCACATTCAGTATCGCGGGCAAGATAACGCGCAGATCATGAACCTGCTCGGCTACGATGCCATGACACTCGGCAACCACGAGTTTGACGACGGCGACGAAGTGCTGGCGGCGTTCATCAACGCGCTTGATTTCCCCGTCGTCACCGCCAACGTCGATTTCAGCGAATCACCCGATTTAGCTGGACTGGTGCAGCCGTATATCGTCCTTGATGTTGGCGGGGAAAACGTCGGTATCATCGGCTTGGTCACGCCAGAAGCCGACATTCTCTCCAGCCCCGGCCCGGAGTTGGTTTTCGACAATGATCTCGTCGCTGTGACGCAGCGTATGGTGGATGAACTGACCGCACAGGGCGTCGATAAGATCATCTTGCTGACCCACATCGGTTACGCGGCAGATGTCGAAGTCGCGCAGGCAGTTTCTGGTGTCGATATTGTCGTCGGCGGTCATACCAACACCTTCCTCAGCAACACTTACGTCGGCGCAGCGGGCGAATATCCCACCGTGCTTGAAAGCGTTACAGGCGAACCCGTGTTGGTCGTGCAGGCCAGTACCAAAACGCTGTATCTCGGACGCTTAGACGTGACCTTTGACGCGAACGGTGTTCTCGCCGATTGGGGCGGCGATGCGATTTTGCTGTCGCGCTACATCACGCCTGACCCCGAAGTGTCCGACTTGATCGCTGGTTTGGCCGAGCCGATTGAAGAACTCCGCAATACGCCCATCGGTGAAGCCGCAGTCCCATTGGATGGCTCACGCGAAAACTGCCGTTTCGCGGAATGCACACTTGGCAACCTGATTACCGACGCCATGCGCGCAGAAACCGGCGCACAGATCGCCTTTGAAAATGGCGGCGGCATCCGTGCCAGCATCGACGAAGGCACAGTTACGCTCGGTGAAGTGCTGGAAGTGCTGCCGTTCGGCAACCTGACCAGCACCCTATCACTCACTGGCGCGGACGTTTGGGCCGTCGTTGAACATGGCGTTGGCCGCGCTGAAAACGTCGAGAACGAAGGCACAGGCCGCTTCATGCAGGTATCCGGCCTGCGTTATACGTGGGACACGACTCAGCCGGAAGGCAGCCGCGTTGTCAGTGTCGAAGTCGAAACCGCCGAAGGCATCTTCGAGCCAATCGATCTCGACACGATTTACACCGTCGCTACCAATGACTTCAACCGCACAGGCGGCGACGGCTTCACAGTGCTGGCCGAAAACGCCATCGACCCGTATGACTTTGGTCGTCCGCTCGATCAGGTGTTGGCCGACTATATCGCTGCCAACAGCCCCGTGAGCATCGAACTCGAAGGGCGCATCACCCGTGCTGATGGTACGGGCGCACCGCCTCCAACCGCAACAGCGACAGCCACTATCGAAGCAACAGACGAGGCTACTCCAGAGGTAACGGATGAAGCGACGGAAGAAGTGACGCCGGAAGTAACCGATGAGGCGACAGAAGAAGCCACCGCCGAACCGACCAGCGAAGTAACCGAAGAGCCTGTCCCGACAGAAGAAGCAACGGTTGAGCCAGTGCCCACCGAAGAGCCTGTCCCGACAGAAGAAGTCACGCCAGAAGTTACTGCCGAAGCGTAAACTTACGAATTTGCTGTAGGGGCGGCTCACGAGCCGCCCCTACAACCTCGCAAAACCTAACGGCCTTTATTTTCGCCACGCCCCCCTTTGCAGTACAATCAAAGTTGCACCATCAGGAGGGGACAACGTGGATAGCGAACAAGCGCGAGACTTACGCAACCGAGGCATTGCAGCAGCGAAAGCCGGACAAAAGGATGAAGCGCGCCAACTGCTTCAACAGTCCATCCGGCTCGAACCCAACAACGAAGCCGCGTGGCTGTGGCTCGCAAGCGTAGCGCGGGACCCGCGTGAGCGTTTGTTCTGCCTGCAAAAACTGTTAGAGATCAACCCGAACAACGAAGCCGGCGTTAAAGCCATGCAGGCGCTCAACGCAACGACGACAGGCGAAGTCGCGGTCGTAAGTGTCGAGCGCGCCCCAAGTGCTGACCCGTTCAACGCGCCTATCGATCAAAGTGCGCCGGGAGTGCCAACGCCCACGCCGGAAAAGATCACAGCCGTTCAGCAGCAGATCGAAATGATCGTCCGCGAATATATTCAACCACCTGCCGCTCCCGGCGTAAAGTGGGTCAAGAAAAACAGCCGTCGCGCTGGCGAAGCCGATGTGGTTTACCTGCGAATGCAAATCGCGGGCGGTGTGCTGGCGTTTCTCGTCGTGCTCGGCATTGTCGGCTTTATCATCATCTGGAATAATCCCGAACTGCGCGGAATCGTGTTCGCACCGACCCATACACCCACCTTTACACCAACTTATACGCCAACCAGCACGCCCGGCGTCACGCCGACACCATCGCCAACGCCGCGTGTCTCACCGACGCCTAGCCCGACGATTCCGCCGGAAATCGAAGCCGCCGATCCATTTGTCGTGCCACGCCCGACTGCGCTCTATCCGCCTGTGCTTGACCAGTTCATCGTCAACTCGGTTGGACTCATCAATCAGGGCGACATCGACATTGCGCTGCCGACGCTTTCCGCCGTGCGCGAAAATACGGCCAACACCTTCGACCCGAACTCGTATTTCTATGAAGCGCTGGCGCTGGCCGAAGCTGGTGACGCTGACCGCGCCCGCCGCACTATGGAAGAGGCCGAAGGCCGCTTGCCCGAACTCAATCAAGAGCGTCAGTCAGAGTATCAGCCGTTGATCGACGCGGGTTTCGCCGCTGTCTACATGGCGCTGGCGCAGGAAAGCATCGACACCGCCAACCCGCTCGGCGGCTCAACCGTGCCCGGTGACGCGCAAGACCTGTTAGGGTTAGTACAGCAGCGCGCTCAGGCCGCCATCTCCGGCGATGCGCGAATGCCCATGCCTCATCTGCTGCTGGCCCAAAGCTACGCGCTCAACGGTGACTATGGCGCTGCGATCCGCACACTCGATCAGGCGCAGGTAAACCCCGAACTGGCCGCCGATCTGAACTTCGTTGTCGAGCGTGGCAAACTGTACCTCGCAGATGACGATCCCGAAGAAGCCATCTATCAAGCCTATGTCGCGCTTTACGCAGACCCCGGCATCGAGGACGCTCACTTGCTGCGGATTAACGCCGCGCTGGCCGAAGGCGAACCGGGACTCGCGGTGCTGTATATCCAGACGTATTTGTTCTACTACCCCGGCAGCACGCTCGGTTGGAAACTACTCGGTGATGCGCGCATCGCGGAAGGCAAACCCGACCTTGCCCTAGCGGCTTATTCACAGGCGCTCACAGCCCGCGACGTGACGCCCTTCACAATAGACGCATTGATCGCCCGCGCCAATTTGTACACCGGGCAAGGGTTACACCAGTTGGCCGCCGATGATTACACTGCCGCGCTAGATGTTGAGCCGAACTCGCAGATTCAAGCGCTGCGAATGCAAGCCGCTTATTTCGACGGAGACTTCTCGACGGTACAGCGTGACGCCGAAGAATTGACTGGCTCTGGCGTTCTGCCTGACGCCGAGATTCAATTGTTCCTCGCCCGTGCCTTGGTCGATGGCGCTGGCCCCGATGAAACCGACAAGTTCCGCGACGCGCTCACGCTGCTGCAAAACGCCCGCAACGAACTGCCCGATACGCTGCGCCCCACCGCCGCCGAATATCACGCCCGTGTTCAGCTTGAGCTTGGCAGCCTCGGTGACGCGCAGGCCGCCATCGACGAAGCGCTTGCCGCAGGCGATACCGGGACGCGCCACTTCTTACGCGGCCAAATTCTGGAAGCGCGGGGTGATCGTGCCGCAGCCTTGGATGAATATAACTGGGTGCTGACGTGGGGACAGGTGTATGCCTATCCCTTCTATGGAGACGCTCAAGCGCGAGTCGAAGACCTGACCGCGTAACCGAATTTTCATTCGAAGGGGCGGGTCTGAGACCCGCCCTTTTTGATTGAGTATATTGGATAGAAATCGGGCGACACATGTGTCGCCCCTACAATTACGTTTGTTGTAGGGGCGAGGCACGCCTCGCCCGGTCTATCATGCCCATACGGGATT
>JACMMD010000921.1 GCA_014379235.1 Anaerolineae bacterium | reverse complement strand
TTTTGAACGCGCCGCTCCGCATCGAAAACAGCTTTTTCCATGTGCCGCAGGGGCCGGGACTCGGTATCGACATCAACGAGGACGCGCTGCGACAGTATCAGGTGCAGTTCTGAGATAGAGGTCGTAGGGGCGCTTCGCGAAGCGCCCCTACTAGGTGACGTTATTTAGACGAACGATTTCAGCATGTAGGGGCGACCCACTGGGTCGCCCTGTATTGGGCGAACACATAGGTTTGCCCCTACAAAGGCGTAGAAGGTTCATTGTGAAGATAAAATCCGTAGAGACATTTGTAGTACGCATCCCGTATGACGAAGGCAAGGTCAATTGGGGCGCAGGCTTCTGGGCCAAAGACCCCAATCAGCATCCCGGCCTGCCTGCCGATCATCCCGGTGACATCACCACCGAATACCCGCCTGTGTGGCGCTTTCGAGCGCTGTATCCCAAAGACAACGAAACCGTGATCGTGCGGATCGAAACCGATAATGGCATCGTCGGTTGGGGAGACGCGCACACCCCCGTCGGCGGGCAGGTATCGAAGGCCGTCATCGACAGCTTGTTCGCGCCGCTGCTGTATGGCAAGAACCCGCTCGATATTCAGCCGATCTGGGAACTGCTGTACTCGACGATGCGCCTGCGCGGTCACAGTCAGGGCTTCCAACTCGAAGCCATCAGTGGCATCGACATCGCCCTGTGGGACATCGCGGGCAAAGCGCTCAACACGCCCGTGTATAAGCTGCTCGGCGGGCAAATGCGTGATCGGATTCCGGTATACGCATCGAGCCTGCCGCGTGTGCATCAATCCAGTGGTGAGGCCGGCTGGCAGGGGTTAGCCGATGCCGCC
Source organism: Anaerolineae bacterium (assembly GCA_014379235.1). Taxonomy (GTDB): domain Bacteria; phylum Chloroflexota; class Anaerolineae; order Aggregatilineales; family Phototrophicaceae; genus JACMMD01. The sequence goes on along the minus strand of JACMMD010000921.1, from coordinate 6,162 downwards.
CGCGAAATCAAAGAGCAGGGCTTTCTGGCTTTCAAGGTCAAGCTCGGCATCGACTTAGACCGTGACCGTCACGCGCTGCGCGTTTTGAAAGAGGCCGTTGGCGACGAGATCAAGATCGGTGTCGATGTCAACGGCGCGTATGACTTCGCCTATGCGCGTAAGGCCGGACGTATGATGCAGGAAGAGGGCGCGTGGTGGATTGAAGAACCGCTCATGCCTGAAAACCTGCGCGATTATACGCGGCTGGCCGAATACCTTGACATCATCGTGGCCGGCGGCGAATGCCTGTGCAACCGCTGGATTTTCAACGACTTTCTGGCGGCGGGCGCGATGGATTTGATTCAGCCGGATGTGTCCCGCGCTGGCGGTATCAGCGAGTGCAAACGCATTTCGGACTTAGCCGATATTTACGGCGTTCCGTTCGCGCCGCACATCAGCACGGGCACGGCCATCTATATGGCGGCGTCGCTGCAATGGGCGGCGGCAGGCCCCAACCTGATGACCTGCGAGTGGCCGCTCAGTCAAAAGGCTTCTGGCAACGATATTCTGTCCGAGCCATTCGACTTCCGCGACGGTTTCGTGCATGTCAGTGATCGCCCCGGACTCGGCATCGACATTGACGAAGCGACCCTGCGCGCATGGGCGGTAGCATGAGCTTGATCCTCGTCACAGGTGGAAGTGGGCGCATCGGCAGCCGCTTGGCGCAAACGCTCAAGCAGAGCGGCCATCAGGTGCGCGCCTTTGATCGTGTCGCGCCGCCAACAGGCACAGCCGATGATTACGTCGTAGGCGATTTGGACGACGCTCAAGCATTGGCCGCCGCGCTCGATGGCGTGACAGCGGTGGCACACCTTGCCGCGTTGATGAGCTGGCATCCCAAAGACGAAGATGCCATGTTCGCCATCAACGTACAGGGAACGTACAATCTCCTTCAAGCAACACGCGGTCTATCGCTTGAGCGTTTCGTGTTCGCCAGTTCGGGCGAGGTTTATCCCGAACTCAAGCCGCAATATCTCCCGATAGACGAAAATCATCCCACGTTGCCGACCAGCGCTTACGGCATGACCAAGCTACTTGGCGAGGAAATGGTCAAGGGTTTTGCGCGGCGGCATGGCTTATCGACGTGTATTCTGCGCTTCGCCCATACGCAAGCGCCTGAAGAACTGTTCGATGCCAACAGCTTTTTCTCCGGCCCGCGCTTCTACATCAACGCCAAGCTGCGACAACTGCGCGGACTGCCACCTTCGTCCGCTGTCGAGCAGTCAATCGCCGCGCTCGAAGCGGTGGCCACGCCGGAAGAACAGCACTTCATCGGCTGCGCGCCCGATGGCACACCCTACCGCATGGGCATCTGCTCGGTTAGCGACATGATTGAAGGTGTCCGGCTAGGGCTGGAGCATCCGGCGGCATCGGGCGAGACATTCAATATCGGCCCGCAGAAAGCAGTCGCTTTTGACGAGTTCGTGCCGTATCTCGCGCAGAAAACTGGACTACCCGTTCAGCCCGTCAGCCTGCACACCGCATCGTATCGCTATGAAACCAGCGTCGAAAAAGCCCAGCGTGAGTTAGGTTATGCGCCGCAAATGACGATTTTCGATATGATTGACGAAGGCGCGAAACTGAGAGAGGGTAATTTTGCTGCTGATTGACGCTCATCTCGACCTTGCCTGGAACGCGCTGCAATGGAACCGCGACCTCACGCAGTCGGCGTATACGCTGCGAACGCTTGAGGCTGCTGCTGACGGTTCGGGGCGCGGGCAAAATACCGTATGTTTGCCAGAGATGCGGCGCGGCGAAATCGGCCTGTGCTTTGCGACACTGCTGGCCCGTTCGACGGGGACGCCGCGCCCGCATGTGGATTTCCCGACAGCGGCGCAGGCATTGGCGGCGGCGCGGGGGCAGATGGCCTACTATTGCGCTCTCGAAACTGAGGGACGCTTGCGAGTGCTGACGACGTGGGCGCAGGTCGAGGCGCATGTGACCGCATGGAATGCTGATTCAGCCTCGACGCCGATTGGTGTGGTCATCAGCATGGAGAGCGCCGACCCGATTTTACGGCCTGACGATCTAGCGGAGTGGTTCGATATTGGCGTTCGCTTGATCGGCCCCGCGCACTATGGGATGGGGCGTTACGCGGGCGGCACCAGCGTCGAAGGCGGCTTGACCGAAATCGGCGTAACCTTGCTGCGAAACATGCAGCAGCAGGGTATTGGGCTTGACCTGACGCATTTATCCGACGCGGCCTTCTGGCAAGCGCTCGATATTTACAGCGGGCCGGTTCTGGCCAGCCATAACAACGCCCGCACACTCGTGCCTCATCAACGCCAGTTCGACGACGCGCAACTTCGCGCCATTTTCGAGCGCGGCGGCGTGATCGGCGCGGCGTTCGATGCGTGGATGCTGCAAACGGGCTGGATCAAAGGCGCGACCACTAACGAAAAAGTCACGCTCAACACCGTCGTTGACCACATCGACTACATTTGCCAGCTTGCCGGAAACAGCGATCACGCTGCCATCGGTTCTGATCTGGACGGCGGCTACGGGCGTGAACAATCGCCGTGTGATATGGATACGATAGCCGATTTGCAGCGCTTAACCGATTTGTTGAGTCGGCGCGGTTACAGCGAAGCGAACATCGCAGCCATCATGCACGGCAATTGGCTGCGCTTTCTCAAGCGAACGCTGCCTGAATAGATCGTCAGGTAAGGGCACGACATGTCGTGCCCCTACAGTTAAACTGTGCGTAGGGGCGCAGCATGCTGCGCCCCTACACGAACGTTAGCATAGACAGTCGAGGAAGAATCACGTATGCCAGCATCGTCAGCAGCCAGCACCGCCAATCTCACGCAGAGCGTGACGCGGGCGCTCCATATTTTGCAGTGTTTCACTAGCGAGACACCGACTCAGCGCGTGGCCGACATCAGCGCACGGTTAGGACTAACGCCAAGCCTTGTCTCGCGGCTGTTGGGGACGCTGGAGCATGAAGGTTTGGTCGAGCGCGATGACGAGACGGGCTTCTACCAGCTAGGCAAGACCATCATCACGCTGGCGGGCGTAGCGCTCAACCATGATCGGCTGCGAATAGAAGCGCTCGAAGAAATGCAGCGGCTTGCCAGCACACTCGGACTGGGCGTAAACCTGTCGATCTTGCGCGATACAGCGATCTTCTATCTGGCGCACGTCGATGGCCCACAAGCCCCTCGCGCTTATACGCTGATCGGACATTCGAACCCGCTGCACGCGACGGGTATGGGCAAAGTGCTGCTGGCGTTCTTGCCGGACGTTGAACGCGACAAGATCATCAGCGACTTGACGCTCCACGCCTACACCGCCCAAACGATCACAGACCGCGACGGATTGCGCCAAGAACTAGACGCGGTGCGCGCTCAGGGGTGGGCCTGCGAAATCGAAGAACTAGCTATGAGCCGCGCCTGTATCGCCGCGCCCATCCGTGACCAGCGCGGGCAAGTCGTCGCAGCCATGAGCATCTCCGGCCCGATCCGTGTTCTCAACTGGAATGAACGGCGCGACCTGCTCATAGACACCATACTCGAAGTCGTAGACCGAATTTCGATACGCTTGGGTTATATCACCGCGCCGCGCTTTGCTGAAGGCTCGTGGCGTCCGCCTTTGCCGCATTACAGTCCCAACAACAATGCTTGACGTTGAACGCGCCGCAAAAATCCGGGCCGTCGCTGAACAGACGATAGCCTATCCGTTCAAGGTGTGGGGCTTTGGCGAAGGACTCGCGCTTGAGGCGCTGTGGCTTGTGGGCGATCTGCTGCCAGAGCCGCGCTATCGTGCGTTCGTGATCGACCTATTCGAGCAGTGGCTGCAACGCGAAATTGTCGAGGCCGATCATTCCGCGCCGGGTGGTTTGCTGCTCGAAGTCTACGAGTCAACGGGCGATGAACGCTATCTCGCCCGCGCTCAAGCGTTAGCCGAGCATATGTGCGGGCTGCCGACAGCGCCCTTTGGTGCGCGTTTGCATCGTCCGCAGCACCCCGATTATCACGACTATCTGTACGTCGATTGCATGGAAGTTGACGCGCCGTTTCTATGTAAGCTGGCGCAAGTCACGGGCGACAGCGCCCTTTTCGATGACGCTGCCTTGCAAATCCTCGCATATTCGCGGCTGCTGCAAGACAAGCGAACATGCCTCTTCTATCATCAATACAACGCCACGACCAAGATCGTCAACGGCGCGTTCTGGGGACGTGGTAACGCTTGGGCGCTGTTGGGACTGCTCAAGACGCTGCAATTACTCCCTGAATCACACAGCGCTTACACCGAACTGCGCCAGCGTTTGAACGGGTTAGCCGCCGCGCTGCAACGTTCGCAGCTCTTTTCGGGCGACTGGCCGACGGTACTTGACCAGCCGGACACCTACGCCGAAGGTTCGCTGGCGGCGATGTTCACCTATGGGCTGGCATCGGCTTCCGCGTCGTTGCTGCTTGACGAAAACTACAGCGTGACCATCGCGCAGGGATTGATGGCGATGAATGCCCACTTGAGCGCCGCTGGTCTGCTGCTGAATACGTCTATCGCCACGCCGCCGGGAGACGCCGCGCACTACAACCGCATCGCCACTACCAGCGGCCTGCCGTGGGGACAGGGGCCGGGTCTACTCGCATTGTGTACGCTCAGGTAGCATTGACACAGAAGCGACAATGATCTTCAATCTACGTATGTATCGCGTCAAAAAGTGAGGACAGCTTATGAACGAGAGTACGCAATTCTTCGCAGAGCATGGTTATTACGTCGCCCAACAAGTTTTCACGCCCGACGAAGTTGCCGCGCTGCGCCGACATTATATGCAGTTGTGGGCGGATAAAACCCCGTCGGGTGATCCGCTCGTGCAGGCATCTTATAGAGAAGATCGCGCCGATCCACTGCTGCAATACCCGCGTTTACTGCAAATGCACCGTTGGGATGATGCCTCGCTCGCCTACCTTTTGGATGCCCGCTTGCGCGACCTGCTCACCGCGATGATGGGCCAAGAACCCTACGCGGTGCAAACGATGATGTACTACAAACCAGCGGGTGCGCGTGGGCAAGCGCTGCATCAAGACCAGTTCTATTTGAAGGTGCAGCCCGGAACGTGCTGCGCGGCGTGGACGGCGTTAGATGACTGCGACGAGGAAAACGGCTGTATTCAGGTGGTCGATGGCAGCCATACGTGGGATATGCTGTGTACGGTTCCTGCCGACACCACACAGAGCTTCACCGACGTAATGGTTCCGCTGCCGGAAGGCGTTTCGCCCACGCCGATTCTCATGAAGGCAGGCGATGTGCTGTTCTTCAATGGCTCAGTGGTGCATGGCAGCTTCCCCAATACCAGCGCGGATCGTTTCCGCCGTTCGTTGATCGCGCATTATATCGTCGGAGATGCCCAAAAAGTCGGTGAGTATTATCATCCCGTTCTGAGGATGGATGGCTCTGAGGTCGAACTCGGTGTGAGCGAAGGCGCGGATCGCTGCGGCGTGTGGGTCGATCAACAGGGAGCGCCCGTGATCGAAATGTTGGAAATTCAGCGCCTACAACGCGAACACGAATAAGGTCACGAGCGCGGTCTGATTTCGATATGCAAATCCACCGCGCTGGATACGGGATTTTGTTCAATAGCACGTTGATTCTGCTCATCGGCGGTGGGCTGCTGAGACGACTCAGTGACTCGCGCTGGTGGCAAAACATGGTACTGGCCGCATCACTGGCGATTTATGGCGTCGTGCTGGCGTTCTTTCGCGTCCCAAGTCGAAAACCGCTGCCGCACCCTGACTTTATCACTGCGCCCGCGCATGGCAAAGTTGTCGCTATCGAGCGCGTACACGAGCCGCACTTTCTCCGCTGCGACTGTGTGCGCGTATCCATCTATCTGTCGCTGTTCGATATGCACATGAGTACCGCGCCTGTTACAGGGCGAGTGATCCGTTCGCGCTATGAGCCGGGCCAATATCTGCTGGCGTTTCATCCGAAAGCGTCGGAGTTGAACGAGCGCCACTCGTTCCACATCGAAACGCCGGAAGGGGCGCATGTGCTGGTGCGGCTGATCGCGGGGACGATTGCGCGCCGGATTTACACTGACCTGATGGAGGGGCAGTACATCGCACAGGGCGACGAAATCGGCTTCATCAAGTTCGGTTCGCGGGTGGACGTGTTCCT
>JACMMD010000920.1 GCA_014379235.1 Anaerolineae bacterium | reverse complement strand
GCCGTTGACTAGCACTGTGCCCGACGATGGCTCGATCAGGTTGGCGATGATTCGCAGTAGGGTGCTTTTGCCGCAGCCCGATGGCCCGATGAACGTCACAAACTCACCGCGAGGGATGTCGAGATTGATGTTTTCCAGCGCGACGACGTTTGTGCCATCGTTGCCCCGAAAAATCTTGTTGACACCCTGCACGGAGATAATGGGTTGCGCCGAAGGCGCTGTCGCTGCACTCACAACTCTAGCCTTTGATTCATGCTCACAATAATATTTTTAGTTCTGAGTATTGGACTCAGCACTCAGAACTCGGTACTCATTACTTACTGTCATTCGCCTGCCAGCGCACGATGACGCGCTCGATGATTGCTACCGCGCAGAAGAACAGGATGCCGACCAGCGCGGCGGCCACAATCGTGGCCCACAAGCGCGGCGGCGACTGGTTGTAAAACTGCGTGAAGTTCAGTATGCGAATGCCGAGTCCTTCTTGGATGCCGGACGGCAGTTCGCCAATGACCGCGCCAACCACGCTGGCCGTCGCGGAGATTTTCAGCGCCGTGAAGATTTGCGGCAGTGCGTTAGGCAGGCGCAGTTTGATCAGCGTTTGCCATTTAGTCGCGGCGTAGCTGTCCATCAGTTCGAGCGCGGTGGGCTGCACCGATGTCAAGCCGCGCAGCGTGTAAATCGTCACCGGAAAGAACGTTAGATACGCGGCGATCACTGGCACCGCCAGCACCGACAGGTCAGCTTGGCGCATCCAGATGACCACCATTGGCGCGATGGCCAAGATGGGGACGGTTTGCGACGCGACCACATAAGGCAGCAGCCCACGCTGCATCAACGGCGAATGCGCGAAAATGATCGCCAGCGCGAAGCCTAGAATACCACCGATGGAAAATCCGAGCAGCGCTTCGCCCAATGTGAACAGCGACGACTGGATAAGAATTTGAGTGAGCGGCGGGCCGTTGCGCTGCGCGGGTTCGCTAAACGCGGCGAAGATGTCGGTCAGGTGCGGCAGCTTAGTGTTGTTGAGAATAGAGAGATTGACGGGCATACCGAACACGGTGATTTCATAATTGTTGGCACTGCCGAAGGCTTTCGCGCCTTCCCACAACAGCCCGGCCAGCACGATCAACAGTACACAAAAGACAACCGTGCGAAGGCCGCTGTAATCTGTCGGCGGGTTTTCAGCGCGTGCCAGTGGTTCGGCGGCGGCATCTCGACGTAAGCGGTTAGCCATGCAAGGATAAGCCCAAAATTAACAAAATGTCATGTAGTTTAATTTTATAACTCTACGCGCTCTTGTGCCAATTGTAAATTCTAACGCCATCAACGTGAGCAACTTTAGCGTCTATGCCTAATGCGCCCATTCTACAGTATCCGTTTACGCCGTCAAAATTGTGAGGACTATATGAGCTATGATGTTTGTAAAATTATAGTCGCTTATAATATTACCAAATAGAAAATCATGTAGGAGAAGCACATGATGCCGGAACGAGAATTTGAATTGTTGGTGATTGGTGGTGGGCCGGCGGGTTCGGGCGCGGCCAATACCGCAGCGAAAGAAGGCGCACGGGTCGCGCTGGTGGAGAAAGATAAGCTCGGTGGGACATGCCTCAACTATGGCTGCGACCCGACCAAAACCCTGCTGCATTCGGCGCATATCCTGAATCGGGCGCAGAACGCCGCCGCATTGGGGCTGAATATCCCTAGCGCTGAAGCTGATTGGAACGCATTGCAAGCACGGATACAACAGGTCATGCACATTATTCGTGGCGGGACACCGGAAGAAGGTGTGCGTAAGACCCGCGAACAGGGCATCGAGATGATCTCCGGCGAAGCCATTTTCAGCGGACCAAACGAGGTCACTGTATCAGGGCAGACCTACCGCGCCGAACAGATCATCATCGCTGTCGGTGGCGAAACATTTGTGCCGCCGATTGACGGCCTTACGAGCGCGGGTTACATCACCAACCGCGAGGCGATCTTTCTCCCCGAACTACCGGAACGCATGGCTATCCTCGGCGCTGGGCCGATTGGCGTGGAGTTCGCGCAGATGTTTCATCGCTTCG
>JACMMD010000919.1 GCA_014379235.1 Anaerolineae bacterium | reverse complement strand
GGCCCGACCACCGCCAAGAAACGACTGTACTCGCCTGTCTCGCCGCAGCGCTGAACCAGTTTTGCCGTGACTTTCTCTCGTCCGAAGAAGTCCTGATAATCAGCAGACTGAAAGGCGCGCAGACCTTTATAGGGGTTCGCGGGATAAAAATCTTCGGTGGGTATCGGCACGGTGGATGCGTCTTCACCGGGTTTGACAATCAGATGCAGTTCTCGCGCACGGACAATCGCCTGCACCCGGCTGCGAACCCCCATCTTGCTGTAGATGTGATTAACGTGCCATTTGACGGTGCCGAGCGTGACCGTCAGGCGTTGGGCGATTTCCTTATTGGATAGCCCGTCGATGATAAGCTGTAGAATTTCGTGTTCACGCTGACTCAGCAGTTCGACGACGGTTGATGTCGTGCGGTTCTGCCCGACGGCTTCACGAAAATCCGCCGCGAATGCCAGCGCATCAGGGTAGCGCTGCTCAGGATTTTTAGCGGTGGCCTTTTGGATCACGCGGTTCACTTGAGCTTGAAGCGCAGGTTCTAAGGTGGTGATCGCTGGCAGTGGATCGTTGATATGTTTATACAAACGCTCGATGGATGAAATATTATCAAAAGGATGATGCCCCGTGACCATCTCATACAGGGTCACGCCGAGGCTGTAAATGTCGGTGCGCGGCGTCACGGGTTCGCTGCGGGCCTGTTCCGGCGAGATGTAATCCAGCGAACCGATGATAGTGTCCTGTTGGGTGTTGATGCTCGATAGATTTAAGTCTTTTGCGATACCAAAATCGGTCAAATAAGCGTGGCTATCTTCATCCAAAAGAATATTTCCCGGCTTGATATCCCGATGGATCACGTCGTTACGATGCGCCAGTGACAACGCCCCTGCGATCTCATCAAGCAAGAGCATCACCGTGTGCAGTTCGAAGGGCCCATTTTCCAGCACATCACGCAGGCTGCCGCCGCGCAGCCAGCGCATCACCAGATACGCGCCGTCGGGATCACGCCAGTAGTCATAAAGTGGTGTAATATGCGGGTGTTCGAGGCTGGCGACTAGCTGGGCTTCACCCTCAAAACGGCGGATGAATTCCGGCTGATTCGCATACTGAGGCAAGATAACTTTGATAGCCACCTCGCGCCCGATGGTCATCTGATAGGCGCGATAGACAGCTCCAAACCCACCCGTACCGATACGATCCCGTAACTCGTAGCCCTTTATAGACTGTCGAATAGTGTCGTCCACAATGTATTCCTCTCATTTGATGCTGTCAGTATAGAGCGAAATGGCGGCGCTTTTGCAGACGCCGCAGCGCATTAACGGTATTCACGCTGGGATTGTGCCGCCCGGCAGCACAATCCCAGCGTGAAGCGCACGGCGGTGTTCTCAGCTTTCAGGTTGAGGTTGCAGATAGTGGCCGAGAAAGGCGAGCGTCTCCGGTGCCACCAGATCCCACGAGCCTTCGATTTCGAAGAAACTGATCCAGTAGAAATGCGTGGCGTGGGGGTACTCGACGTAAACAACGGGTACACCCGCCGTATACAGCGCTTCGACCATATCCCGCGACTCTTCGACCGCTGTATTCTCGTCGTCGGCACCATGGAAGATAAGGAACGGAGCACTGTCAGCGCTGACCTGAGCCAGCGGCGAGGCATCGCGGTAGGTATCCGGACTCTCGCTTGGCGTTCCCCCATAAAGATCCATCTCGACTTGAATCACTGCGTCAAGATAGAGTTGCTGCGTGTCAAGACCCGCGGCAATGGCGACCACACAGTTGACCTTGCTTGAGTATTCCCCTAGTGTCAGGTTGCCATCATCCAAAGTATCGCGCACCCCAAGCAGCGCCGCCAACTGACCGCCAAAGGAGTGACCGAGGGAGCATATCCGGTCTGGATTGACATTGTAGCGTTCGGCATTGGCACGTATCCAGCGCACGGCCAGTTGGGCATCGTCAAGCTGGGCAGGCCACGGATTTACGCCGCCATCCAAGAGACGATATTCGATATTGAAAGCGACATAACCGGCGTCGGCGAGTCCCTGTGCGCGGTCGGCCTCGACGCTCCGGTCACCGTAGCTTCCGGCCCCGCCGTGAATAACGATGACGGCTGGTCTAGCGGCATCACTAGCCGCAGATTCGTAGATGTCGAGTAGAAGTTCAACGCCACCGACTTCCCCATAGACGACATCGGTCTGCAACTCGACATCTTGAGCACGTACTACTGCTTGAACGCGCAGCACAACGATACTGACCGTGAGTGCTGCCGAAAGCGCCAGTAGATATCGTGAAATGGATTTCCCGTTCATCTTTCTTACTCCTTGTTATTGACTGTTTGATGACCTTGATGCTGAGATAATGATCGACTTGCATACCTATCTCGGCGTGAACGATGTATGCAATTGTTATTGAAGGATTTGCGGTTCAACTTGAGGGGAAATCGTTTGAACGATTCATGCTAGATTCCCCTCAACAACGTGAGATTATTGGACTAAGGCTCCAGCACCAGCGGCCCGAGAATCTCTGTTCC
>JACMMD010000918.1 GCA_014379235.1 Anaerolineae bacterium | reverse complement strand
CGCATCACCCACGTCGGCAAGTTCCTGCGTAAAACCCGCTTAGACGAACTGCCGCAATTCTATAATATCCTCAAGGGCGATATGAGCCTGATCGGGCCACGGCCAGAACGCCCTGAACACGTCTCGCGGCTAACTCAGAAAATCCCGTTCTACCGCACACGACTGATCGTGCGACCCGGCGCAACGGGTTGGGCGCAGGTACGCTATGGTTACGGCGCAAACGACGAGGATGCGCTGGTGAAACTGCAATACGATCTGTACTACATTCGCCACAAATCGCTGGCGCTCGATTTGAACATTATCCTTCGCACGTTCGGCAAGATGGCGTCAATGAGCGGAACATAGCCTTTAGCCATCAGCTTGTCAGCGTTCAGCAAGAACTAAATCAGCGAAAATCCGAAAAGCGCAGTGAGCATCCACAGCGTCGAGTTGCGGAGAACGCGGGCATCGCGCTTGTGGGCGGCATACAGAATCACGGCGATTTGCAGCCCGACAATAAAGCGTAAAATGCCAATCGGTTCGCGGTAAGTTGAGAAGGGCACGAACAGCATAATCAGCGCGGTTACAGCCAGCAGCGCGGTATAGATCGTGAACTCACGGCTGCGAATATCACGCCATACGCGATACAAAGCCCATAACGTCGGTATCAGCACGAACGGCAAAAGGATGGCCATCAACGCGCCGAATACCGCCGCGCCGCCTTCGGTAAGGATTCTCATAACGCCCATAAACGGGATGATCTCGAACGGCGTGGCCATCGCTCCGCCTGAGCCGATGCCCCACGTTCCAAAATGCTGAACCAGAATCCACTGCCAGATGATAAACGGCAGCAGCGATACGACCCCGAAAATGAGCGCGTCGCGCCACTGGCGGCGGGTGAGTAGGTACAATCCGACTCCAGCGGCCACGATGAAGGTGGTTTCTTTGGCCAATCCAGCCAGCGCGAACAATACAGCGCTCAACAGCCAGCGATCACGCAATGCCAGCGCAACTCCGCCGAGCGCCAGCGCATAAGCCAACGGTTCGGGCAGGCTGAGGCGTACCGCGCCGAACGTGCCGAGCGCCAATCCATAGCCAATCGCGTACCATCGGCTGACGCCGCGTTCGACCAGCAGGCGTTCGAGCAGGGCCGTTCCAGCGGCCAGCGAGATGAGATTAACGATCAGCAGTGCGAAGGGAATCAGCGAGGTTTGCCCGAACGACAGCGCCATACCGAGCGCGGGCAGCAGAATACGCTGGAAGCGGTAGGCAGGCGCGTCTATATACTGTGCGGCGCTGGACGGGTCGCGGGCGATGTAGTACACGAACTGCCCGTCGTAGCCTTCCGAGCCGTCTTGATCCGCTGGAACACCTTCGCTGAACTGTGAGCCAAGCGTGACCAACGCTAACGGATCGCCGTCGTTTTGAGCCAGCACATAGGCGACATAGACGATGCACAGCAGGGTTACGAGCATGTAGGGGCGAATGCGTTTCATGACGATAGAGGGTATCATTTCTCGCGTTGTGTTGCTAATCATATTTGAACCGCCAAGAGCACCAAGTACACCAAGTTAAGAGGTTGGATTGAGAGGATTAGGGGCTTCCCTGACACGCGCCATCGTCATCGCCATGAGCGTGTATCTGATCGTCATTGGCGCGACGTTTAACGGCATCGTCTTCCCTGAATTCAAGATGCTGACGTTAGGAGCGCTGTCGCTGCTTGGTGCGGCATGGCTGTGGTCGCGCTGGCGCGGCGGTTGGCGCTGGCATCGAATGGCGCTCGATGGCGTGATGCTGCTGTGGGCGCTGGCGTTCGGCTTGTCGCTGCTTGCGAACGGTGAGGCGTGGCGGCGCATCGTCGTGGGCTTGTGGTTCGTCGGCATGTATATCATCACTTGGTACGCGCTGCAAGATCTACTGGCGAATGGTCGCTTACGGCGCGAAACGCTGGTCGATGGGCTACTGGTTGGCGGCGTGATGGTGATGATCTTCGGCTTCATGCAGCTTCAAGGCGGGTTGGCCCGTGGTGAACTTCCACGTCCGGTTGGCCCGCTTG
>JACMMD010000917.1 GCA_014379235.1 Anaerolineae bacterium | reverse complement strand
GCGTGACAACTACTATATGGATCGCGCAGCTTATAACCAAGCTAAAGATTACTTGGCGACGATTGTCAGCGACACCGTAAAAGTGTGGTCATTGGCTCAGTCAGCCTCTAGCTCCTAGTCTCTAGCTTTTGACTCAGAACTCAGCACTCGGAACTCAGAACTTTTACTCTGTACTCCGTATCCTGTACTCTGTACAATGCGGACGGTTTCCCAACCCGGAGTATCAAGCATGGATAGCACACGCTGGACGAGTTTCGACCTCATCTTCTTCGACTGCGACAGCACCCTTTCCGCTATTGAGGGTATCGACGAACTCGCCAAGCTCAAGGGTAAAGAGTGGCGTGTGGGCTTGCTGACCGAGAAGGCCATGAACGGCGACCTCGATCTGCGTGAAGTCTACGGCAAACGCTTGCAAGCCATCCGCCCCACACGCGGTCAGCTCAAGGCCATCGAGGAGCGCTACTGGGATGCCATCGTCCCGGACACGCTTGAGGTTATCAACGCGCTGCACTTCCTCAACAAAACGGTGTTCATCATCAGCGGCGGCTTGGCCGAACCCGTGCGCGGCTTCGGCAAGCGATTAGGCGTTCCGCCGGAAAACGTGCGCGCCGTCGAACTGGAATACAACGAACTCGCGGGCGATTGGTGGCGCTATTACGAGCCGAGCGTTCGCGCCAACGAAACCTATATGGCCTATGGCGAAGGGCCGCTCACCATGTCCAGCGGTAAGCCGGCCATCGTCGCTGAACTGGCCGGTGATCGTCATGGCCGCCGCTTGATGGTCGGTGATGGCGCGTCCGATCTCGCCACGCAAACAGCCAAAAGCGTCGATTTGTTCGTTGGTTTCGGCGGCGTAGTGGCCCGCGAAAAGGTTCGCGCACAGGCCGATGTTTTCGTGGTGGCCAATTCGCTCGCGCCGATTCTGCCAATCGCGGCGGGTGCGAGTGGTTACTCCCGTGTGATCGGGACGCCGCATCAAGCCGTGTTTGATAAGGGCATCGCGCTGGCGCGGGAAACCATGAACATTCAGCCCGCCGACATGCGCCAAGCCTATGACAACGCATTTCCGAATATGTAACCGATATTGTAGGGCACGATGCATCGTGCCCCTACACGACACGAATTAGGTATTCATGACTGACACATTCCCACAAGCAATCATCTTCGACATGGACGGCCTGCTGGTCGATTCCGAACCCGTATGGCTCGATGCCGAAACCAAGCTGCTCGAACGACGCGGCATACAGTACCGCCATGAAGTGCGCGAACAAATTGTCGGTAAGCGTATGGATGAGTTCATGTCCATCCTGCGCGAAACGCACGAAGTTGAGGATGCGCTCGACATCCTCATGGCCGAAGTCACGCAGGAGATGGTAGACCGCATCGGGCAAGAATTGATCGTGCAACCCGGCGCGCTCGAACTGCTTGAATACGTGCTTAAGCACAACATCCCCCGCGCCATCGCGTCGAGTTCACCGCTGGTCATCATCGACGCAGTGCTGGCGAGTCGCGGCTGGCAAGATATTTTCCCGGTGCGCTGCTCCGGCGATGATGTTCCGCACGGCAAACCCGCGCCCGATGTCTACCTGAAAGCAGCACGACTGCTGGACATCGCGCCGGAGAACTGTCTCGCGCTGGAAGACAGTCCCAATGGAGCGCGGGCCGCTGTCGCCGCCGGAATGGTGTGCTACGCCGTGCCTGACCCATCGCATTCGTCGCATATGGCATTTGAGAAAATTACGCCGCATGTATTCGGCAGCCTGCACGACGTACTCGCT
>JACMMD010000916.1 GCA_014379235.1 Anaerolineae bacterium | reverse complement strand
GTAGCCAGTGTAATGATGAAAAACGCCAGCAGTGGCCCTATCGGAATCAGCCAAGCGAGATTATTGGTATCACTGAAAATTTGCATAAGTTCGACCTTATTGTTCCTGTACGGGCGGGATACATCCTGCCCCTACGATTCGGGTCTCTACCACTTTAATAGGTCAATGTCTTCGACGATCACCGAACGACGGCTGCGATAAACCGAGATAATGATCGCCAGACCAACTGCCGCTTCTGCCGCCGCGATCACGAAAATAAACGCGACAAACGCCTGACCCGCCATATTCAGCGGCGCTTGATAACGCCAGAACGCTACCAGATTGATATTGACCGCGTTTAGCATCAACTCGACGCCCATCAAAATGGCGACGGCGTTACGACGTGCCAGCACACCATACGCGCCGAGGCAGAACAACGCGGCGGCAACCACCAGATACATCCACAAAGGAACCATCATCTGAAAACTCCCTTTCGCCGCGCTATTTCGGGTCTTCGTCGCGGGCGATGACGATTGCGCCGATCATGGCCGCCGTCAGCAGCAGCGAGGCGACTTCAAATGGCAGCACGTACTGGTTGCCATCGACTAACGCCACGCCGAGATCGCGGGTTGTCGCTACCATGTCCGACACGGGTATATCGGCGCGGCTTCCGCCTGTGCCAAACACCGGCCAGATCACAGCCACCACCAGCAGCACGAACATCAGCCCCATCACCAGCGCCGACAGCCACGCTTGGCGGTTCAAAATGGCGCGCATCTGCGTCATGCTCTGCGTGAGCATGACCGCGAAGATAATCAGAATGGCGATTGCGCCGATATATACCAACACCTGTACCGCCGCCAAAAACGGCGCGCTCAACAGGATGAACAGACCCGACACGCCAAACAAGCTGACGATCAGATACAACGCGCTGTGGATGAGGTTGCGGCTGTAAACCACGCCTGCTCCCCCACCAAGCGTCAGAATGCTAAACACAGCAAATGTAAGCGACTGCGCGTTTAACTCGAACATATTCTTTTCCCCTAGTCCCCAACCGCGCCCATATGCCGGATGCGCTCGCGCTCTTGCCCTACTGACTGCGACGTTTCCATCGCCAGCCGTTCGCGCCGCCCGTGATTGCGTACATAAGTCAGGATAACGAAGCCCAGCGCGATATTGCCCGCCAACAAAATAACTGCCTGCGGGATATTGGCGATGAAATCATTCGCACGGTCAGGCGCGGGCGATAATCCAAACGTCTGTACCAGCTTGAGCAGGAAAGCCGTCACCACGAGGTTCGCAATCGACACGGGCACGAGGAACTTCCAATTGAAATTCATCAACTGGTCGATACGCACACGCGGTACTGTGTTACGCAGCAGCAGCGACGCCAGATAAAACACCGCCGACTTCACCGAGAGGTAGACGATGCCTAACAGCGGCACTTGATCGACGAAGGGGCCAACCCACCCGCCCGCGAACAGTGTCGCCAGCAGCAGCGCGTTCGTCAGCACATGCACGAACTCACCCGCGAAGAACAGACCGAACTTCATGCCCGAATATTCGATGTTGAAGCCCGCCACGAGTTCAGACTCGGCTTCCAACAGGTCGAACGGGCCGCGTCCGGTTTCCGCCTGTGAGGCGATGAAGAACAGAAATGCCGAGATCGGCGCACTGACGATGAACCACATGCCGCGCTGCGCGTTCACGATGTCCTGCATCCCCATCGTGCCCGCCAGCATGATCGGCACAAGCAGCGACATAACGAGCGGCACTTCGTAGCTCACCAACTGCGCCACCGAGCGGAACGCGCCGAGCAGCGCATACTTATTGTTGCTCGACCAGCCCGCCATCATAATGCCAAGCGTAGCCAGCGATG
>JACMMD010000915.1 GCA_014379235.1 Anaerolineae bacterium | reverse complement strand
GTCCGCCATCGTTGGTAAACTTCTGCAGGTTCATCAAACCGGAATAACCCAGGCCCGGGCGCATATCATCGGTCGAGTCGATCTTTCCAAGGTTCGGAGTCAAAGCAGTGGTTTTCCAGGGAATGGGATTGCCCCACATCGGCATGCCGCTGATGATAGCGTTTGGACCACGTCCAACTGGACCAAAAATAATTACGTCATACTTGCTTCTCAACTCGGCATCTTTGGCCACATCCTGCGTGCTGATATAAGCGTAGGGAACTCCCGACTGATCCAAAGCTAAACGCCACCAGCCTTCGTCCTGGGTGCTGAGCCACGTATGGAGCATCGCAACGCGCGGCGCCTTCACGGCATGAGTCTTAACTGACGGAGCCGTAGCGACCGCGTAGACTTGCAGACCCAGATCTGTTGCCGCCTTTTGTACTTCAGAGGCTGAAGCTTTACGAACGATGAGTGAGCCGCGATTGAATTTTAGCCCAGCGGCGTCAAATGGCTCCTCCGCTGCTTCCATAGCCACATCCTTCAATCGGTAACGGAACGTCACGAGACTGTTATCGGCGTTGTGATTGACAAGGTAGACCGACCCGTTGCCGTTTACTGCTGCGGGTGCCCGCACTTCGCCGGTAACGCGTTCCATGGCCGCACTCAGCGCTTTCACGTCTGTCACGCGCACGACCTGCACGTTGCCTAGTTCGCCCATGGTCCAGCCAGTGTCATCGTAAACGTCCTGCTGCGGATCGTTAGGCGCCCAGTACTGATGATCCAACAGCGCATCGGCAATGCGGCTGTAGGGCTGATCCATGCGCACGATGTAGCTGCCGGCAGGGAATGTGCGGCGGTCGACCTCTGTTTTAGGCGACGCGGTCGCTACGGCCACAGCCACTGGAGATGGACTTGACGCCGCGCGGGGCACCGCATCTGACGGAGTCGCAGTCGCGGCAGGTGTCGTCTCGATGGGGCCCGGCGTTGCTGAGGCAGATGGCGATCCGGCGGCTGTCGGGGCCGAAGTCTTCTTTTTCGTTTTTAACGTGACAGTAAATGGCGCGGTGGCGCGATGAATCTCGCAACCCTGCGCTTGCAGTGTGCGCAGCAGTTCGGCCTGATTGCCGAGGCGCGGATCGTCGCCGGTGAAAACATAAGCGGCGGGGCCCTCGTTCTTTGGCTTTTCGACTGACCGTTTGCTCTTCACGTAGAAGTTTTTCAGGAAGAGCTTGTTGTTGTTGCTGAAATAATGGAGCGTGGTTAGCAGGGCAGTCTGTTGATAATTATTGTTGTTGCGCTGCGACCATTTCGCTCGCGGCAGCGGCGGATTCTGGCGATACCACGTGCGCGAATAATCGTCAGGGGAGAGTGTGCGCTCGACCGTATCCGCGCCGGCATTGCCAAACGTTTCGTAAAGCCGGCTGATGCCATTGTGAGTAGCAGCTATGAACATCAGATATCCAGGCGACCAGGTGTCGAAATTCCCGTGGGCGAACACGCCCGGCATACCGAACTTGGTCATTT
>JACMMD010000914.1 GCA_014379235.1 Anaerolineae bacterium | reverse complement strand
TCCTTGAAGCCGACGTTGCCCGTGAAAGTGCTGTGCTGGCGGATGCGCTGAGTGTGCTGGCCAATTTCCCGCTCGATGACCTGACCAGCAGGCTCGGTTATGTTGATATTCGCCTGCCCGGAGAATTCCCGATTCGCGTCCGTTTCGAGGATATTCAGAACGTGGTCGAGGAAAACCTGAGCGGCGTGGCTCTGCTCGATGCGTTACAGGAGCTTCGTTAAGTAAAAACAAATCGGGCGACACATGTGTCGCCCCTACATAGGCTATCTTTGGTGGGGGTGAGGCATGCCTCGCCCTCATTTAACATTTTTAAGAGTTCGTAAAAAGCGGCCTGATGGCAATTGAGTAGCTTTTAGCGCTAGGGTATAATGCCTCTGTATTCATTGTGAAACAAAGAACAGGCAATCCCGTATGACCACTAGAAGACCTCCGGTTTACCCATTCACCGCCATTGTTGGACAAGAGCGCATGAAGCGCGCCCTGATTTTGAATGCGATTGACATGCGTATCGGCGGTCTGCTCATTCGGGGCGAACGCGGTACGGGCAAGTCAACCGCCGCTCGCGCCTTAGCTGCGCTGCTGCCTGAAATCAAAACGGTTGCCGACTCGCCGTTCAACGACGACCCCGATCAGCCAAGCACATGGTCGGACGAAGTGCGCGAGCGCTACTCGAACGGCAACGCTCCCGCAGTCGAAATGAAGCGCATTCGTTTCGTAGACCTGCCCGTGAGCGCGACGGAAGATCGCGTCGTGGGCACGCTCGACATTGAAAAAGCCATCCAAAAAGGCGAACGCCACTTCGATCCCGGCGTGCTGGCCAATGCCAATCGCGGCATTCTGTATGTGGACGAAGTGAACCTGCTCGATGACCATGTGGTTGACCTGCTGCTGGACTCGGCGGCGATGGGCGTCAACGTGGTCGAGCGCGAAGGCATCAGCTTCTCCCATCCGGCGCGCTTCATCCTCATCGGCACGATGAACCCCGAAGAAGGCGACCTGCGTCCGCAGCTACTTGACCGTTTCGCACTGTCCGTCGAAGTGCGCGGTATTGCCGAAGCAGCCGAACGCATGGATATTCTTGAGCGTCATATCGCCTATGAAGCCAACCCTGACGCTTTCCGCGAAGTGTGGGCCCCGCAAGAAAAAGAGCTTTCGGATAAAATCGCCGCCGCCCGTGAGATCATCGAAGAAGTCACCTACACGCGCCGCGATCTCTATACCATCGCGTCGTTGACCAGCGGCCTACGCATCGACGGCCATCGCGCCGACCTTGTGATCTTGAAAGCGGCCCGCGCTCAAGCCGCATATGAGGGTCGCAAGGTCATCAATCACAACGACATTCTGCTGGCCACTGAACTGGCCATCCCGCATCGCCTCAAGCACGGCCCGTTTGCCGATGCCCACATGAGCGTCGAAGCCCTCGAAAGCCAGATGGAACAAATCGAGTCCGAGTGGGGCGAAAGTGACGAGACGGGTGAGCCGAGCGAAGACAGCGAACAGACACCTGTCAAAAAAAAAGCCAATCAGTAGCTAATCAGACCTCAGAAGAAACGCCGGACTTTGGACAAACTGATCCTAGCCCGCAAGACGTGTTCGATAATAAAGACTCGTACTGGTGGGATGGCGGCAAGAAAGTCCAGTCCGGCGTGGAATTTGCCCCGCGCAAGCTGCAAACCGCCCTCGATAAGCTGACGCGCCGCCAGAGCGGACGCCGTTCACGGACGCACACAGACCGCAAACGCGGACGCTATATTCAAGCGCGTCCCGCCGGAGACAAAACCGACGACATCGCCTTTGATGCCACACTGCGCGCCGCCGCTCCGTTCCAGATTCAACGCTCCGAACAGCTTGCGGAAAGCGGCATGGCTTACGCGCTCAAACGCAGCGATTTGCAGCGTAAGGTTCGTGTACGCCGCGCCGCCAACCTGATTTTGTTCGTGGTCGATGCCTCGTGGAGCATGGCCGTATCCGAGCGTATGACCGCCACTCAAGGCGCGATTATGTCGCTGCTGACCGATGCCTACCAGCGCCGTGACCGCGTGGGACTGGTGGTGTTCCAAAAAGACCGCGCTCACCTGATTTTGCCGCCGACCAATTCCGTCGTGCTGGCCAAACATGCGCTGGTGGATATTCCTGTGGGCGGTAAAACGCCGCTGTCGGCGGGTTTGATGCTGGCCTTCGACACCGTTCGCAAAGAAAAAGCGGCCCATCCTGACGTAATGCCGTTGATGATTATTTTGACCGACGGCGCGGGCAACGTCTCTGTCAGCGAGAACCTATCGCCGCAGGAAGAAGCGCATCGCATCGCGGATCAGATCAAGTATGACGATATCCGCACGGTGACGATCAACATGGAGCATGTGGCCTTCGATCAAGGCTTGGCCACCAAGCTGGCCGAACGGCTCGGCGGCCCCTGTTACACCCTCAGCCAACTGCGCGCCGAAACCCTGCTCGATACCGTCCGCAAAGAGATCGACACGATGTAAATAAATACGGGCGACTCATGAGTCGCCCATACAAAAACCCTGCTGTAGGGGCACGGTATACCGTGCCCTTTTTAATTGCCGCTACTGCTGAATCCACGTGATGACCATCGTGTCCTCATTGTTGTTGTTGCTCGTCTCGTTCACGATGTTGTCCGGGTCAACACGGAAGGTGATCTCTCGCGGCATCTGCGCTGGCGAAGGCGCGACCACTACCGGGATGACGATGGTTTGGCCTGCTGGAATAACCGGCACGTTGGACGAACCAACCACGTTGCCGTTCCACGTCGCCCGTAGCGTCGTCGCGTTGGACTGCACCGTGCCGGAATTTCTGACGCTCACGGCGACAGGCACTGGCACATTGATCGGGACGACGGGCTGCCCTGCGACGTTGGTGATGCTCAGGTCAATCGTCGCTGCCTGAATGTCGCCGGGGCCGGGCGGGATACCATCGCCGGGAGTATTGGTCGCGGTTGGGGTCGGCGTTGGGGTATCAGTTGGTACATCCGGCGGGATCGGTGTATCGGTGGCTGGCGCTGGCGGTGCAGGCGGAGCAGGCACAACCGGAATGATACCGCAGTTGCCATTCACCTGAATGACCGCGCTCGATACCCAACCGACGATGCCATTGAGATTGATCTGCCACCACGAGTTATCCGCAAGGCGCGCCATCACTGGAGCCTGTGCTCCCGGCGGCATTTGCGCCACGATGCCCCAATTCAAATCCGGGCCGCTGCGAATATTGACGAATGATTGGCCATTATTCGCTACAACGCACTGCGTGTTCTGCGGCGCGGGCGGCTGCTGCTGAGGCGCTTCCGCCGTCGCCGTGATCTGAGGCGCGGGTGCGCCTGCCGCACTGAGCAGCACCGTGTACGGCTCACCAGCGGGAGAGCCGCTGTGCTGCACCGTCAAGATATACGACGCGACCAGCGCCGGAATATCGATAGCCATGCGTGTAAAACGCGGGTTGAGCATGGCCACCTGTTCGCCAGTGGATGCATCGCTCACAGTCACGATGGGGCCGCTATTGGGCAGCTGGCTTTGCAGCGACAGTGTAAGCGTTTGCACCTGCGAAGCATCAGCGCGATAACGCTGCATCGGTGCGGCGGCGCTCACTTCGCCAAAGAGTCGTTCGTTGACGACAAGCGGTGTCGGCGGTGGTAAGGGTGTGCCGCCTTCTTGCAGGCTCAACACGAACTGGCCGGGAGTGCCATTCGCGCTGCTGACCCGAATCGTATAGGTGTCGGTTTGAGCAAGCTGAATGGTCGCTTCGACAATCGTCTC
>JACMMD010000913.1 GCA_014379235.1 Anaerolineae bacterium | reverse complement strand
TGCGCGCCTTCGATGAGGAAGCGTGGATAGAACGGCGCGGGGTCAGGGTATACGCCCAGAATATCGCGTTGCAGCATCCATACTTCAGTGCGCGGATCATCAGGCAGCGGCAGATAGACCTCGTACTCAATCGTGCTGCCACTGCTCCACCAGATATCCTCCGGCCATTCCCACGGTTTTTCAGGGTCGAACAACACACGCCAGCTTGTGCCATCGGGACGGAACACGACGTAGCCTTCAGTCTCGCTGATCGCTAACACCCATTGATTATCGGGCGAGAGTTCGCAGCCGAGACCAAATCCGCACGTTGGGATGGTTTCGTCAGGGAAGCGGCGTCCGCTCTCCGGCTCGATGGCCCACAATTCATCGCCCTGCACCGGCCCGACGATGCGGCCTACCGGGCTGTAATTTTCAGGCGGCGCGTCGATGCTGTACAGCGTTTCCGACGGGCAGAAGTCCTGCACGTCGTTCAACTGTGGCTGATCGACCAGCGTTTCAGGACGCGGCGGCGGCGTGGGTGAGATCGTCGGCGTGAGCGTCGGGTTAGCAGTGCCGATCATACTCAGCGTCGGTGTGGCCGATGGCAGCACGGCGATGCGATTCTCAGTAGCGATGACGGCAATCGCTGTCGCTGTGATCTGATCAAGCAGCGTTTGATAGGGGCGCAGAATGCGATAGACGATCAATTCTCCCGGTTGGCTGGATGCCGCTACGAACTGTTCGCTCGGACTGAGCAGCGCCGTACCCATCGAGCGTTCTTCGGTGCGGTAGAACTCATCCAGAATCGGCTCAATCGGGCGGCGGATCACCGGATTAGAGGCGAAGCGCCCCTCGAATCTTTCGCCCGTGTTAGTGTCGATCATCATGGTTTGCAAGCCGAACGATTCGGTTTGTCTTGCTGGCAAATCGGCCAGTCCACGACACATCAACCCCGCCAGCGTGACTTCCAGATCGGACGGCAGCTCGGCAGTCAGCCGCGCCCAATCTCCCGCCAGTGTATCGACACGATCAGGGTAGCGCGTCAACAGGCAAGCAGGCACACCGTTAATGTACTCGGCGCTGAGGGTCGCAGTAGGCGCAGGCCCTTCTTGCGACGGTATTTGCTCGAAGGCAGAAACGATATTCCGGTAAACGCTGTCGGCCCGTGATGTACAAGCCGCGCCAACGGCATATGAAATCTCATCGCGCGGCGCAGTCTCGAACAGCAGCGGCCAATACAACATCAGTGTTGACTGCTGTTCGGGCGTATAGACCTCGCTGAAACAGGCGGGCAGCGCATCCGGCGTCAGCGAGTCGAGCGGCGGCATTGCGGCGATCAACTCTCGCGGCGGCTGGATGAACTCGCCTGTGAGGGAGCGCGCCCCGTTTACATAGACGCGCTCGTTATCGACCCAACCATACGAACGTGAGTCGGGTTCGGGCAGATCATCACCCGCGAAGAACCACACCGGGCCGTTAGTGAGGCTGTAGAGCGCGATCTCATTGCCGGGAGCATAGGGCCCCCACTCGTTGACCGAGTAAATAACGAGGAAGTGCTGCCAATCGGCGCTCGGCAAAATGTCCTCGATGAAGCGCCCCTGCAAATCCTGAAAGAGAACGTTCTGCCGTTCGCCTGTGCCAACGTCGTAGGTTTCCATACCCGTTTGCCCGCTGACGTTGTTGAAGCGCGTCAGGTAGCTGAAGCCATCTGGCGAGGTGGCCACAATGCTGCCGTTCAGGGGCAGCACTTCGCGGCGGATGAGTTCGCCTGTTGCCACACTCCATAAGCGCCATTCCGTGCCGCTCAGGGTGACGATGCCTTCCTCGTTGGGCTGCCAGAAGAAGCGCTCGAAACGCCGCGAGTAGCGCAGGTCTTCGGCCAGCGTGTCGCCTGTGGCCACATCGAAGCGCTGGAAGTCGCTGATGAACTGGCTGCCATCAGTTGTGTAGC
>JACMMD010000912.1 GCA_014379235.1 Anaerolineae bacterium | reverse complement strand
TTGTACCGCCTTGACCTCACCGACAACATAAGCGCGATTGAATTAGTGGGGGTCAACGTGCAGCGGCCAACGTTCGCGGGTGAGTCGTAAAGTATCGATAGGGCGCGGCGAAGTCTATTTCGCCGCGCCCATTAAATTTGATCGCTATTGAGTGGGAGTCGCCGTCCCGCCGCCGAGTATCGCCGTCTGACCATACTGGGTATACCACTGATTGAGCGTGCCCGTCGGCGTGACGACGTTCGCCATCACCCGACATGTATCGATGATGCCAGCCGGAGCATACACGCCCATCAGCATCCCGCGATTTTCCAGATAAATGCTGTCGAGGCTGAATATATTATTCACATTATTCGTTGGGCGTGTCTCCGCGCCGCTTCCCGAATACACGAAATCCTTACCGCCGCTGATCGTGTGCCTGCCGGTCATCGGTCCGCCGCTGGCCGCCGTGCCGACCACATTAAACAATCCGAGATAACCGTCGGTTTCACCATCGGGCGTCTCTAGTGCTATACCAATCGTGGCGCTGTCGCGTGTGGCTATCCGTGTATAGAGGCGGCCATCATCCAGCAGCCCACTGGCATACACAGCACATGAGTCGCCACCATAAGCCATAATCAATGCATTGCCACGCAGCAGCGCCACCCCACCAATTGACGGAGAACCTGTCAGCACAAGATCGATACGATAAGGCGACGCCGCACCTAAGAAATACAGCGTTCCGGTATAGCTCGTGCCATCGACGTTATTGCCTTCAAGCGTATAGGTCGGCGCAAGCACAATCGGCATGGCGGTTTCGGTATACGTCTCCGTCGATCCTTCGTAATACCAGAGGATGGAAAGTGAACCGTCTGCGCCCATCGTCAGCAAATTAAGGCTGCAACTGATGTCGGGATCGGTGTTGGCCGCCGCGATCAAGCGGTTATTGGTGAGCACAGCGGGGCCGCTAAAATTGCCGATGCCCGTCGTCCATGCCAGCGCGTATATATTTTCGCCTGCTGGAGTGACTTCCAACGTACCGAAATAGCCTGTGCCGTCCGGTGTTGTGCCGCTGACGGCATACGTGCCGCCAACCGCAGCGCCTTGACCATCTATCGGTGTGGAAGTTTCTTGGCTAATACCGACAAACGCTTCGGCCCGTGGCCCGCTGAGCGTACCATCCGCACCCACGTTGAACATCTGGATAACGCAGCTCTGCTTGTAGGCGACAGCCAACTCCGTATCACTGATCGACAGGCCCACGCCGACACCAGCGGTGGTGACTTCAGACAGCAGCCTCATCACCTGATACATACCGTTTGTTTCAACAACTTCCACGCCGATAGTGTAGTCTCCACCGTCGATAAGGTAATTCCCTGCCCACGACACCACTCCACCCTTCTGAGCATAACTCGCGGCAGGGAGTATCAACAAAACACTTAGAAAGAACAGGCTTAATTTACGTCGCATAGGTTCTCTCCTCAACTGTTTCTGTGGCATACAGAATGATGTACCTTAGCTATATCCTACAGGCGAGTCGGAAACGGGGATAGCCAGGCACTTTTGCGCCCTATTCGCCCTTCGTCTATACTGGTTCGTATGAGTCAAATATTGAGCGGGCATCGCCCTAAAGTTTTCATCAGCTACCGCCGCAAAACGAGCGCGATGTTAGCGACTCTGATCGCTAGCCATCTGCAAGAACAGGGCATAGACCCCTATGTCGATACCCGCGAAAGCGGCGGCGGCCCGTTCCCTGATCGGCTGCTGCAAGCGATTCAGGACAGCGATGTGTTTGTCTCGCTGCTGGCAGATGACACGCTCGAATCCGAATGGGTTCTGCGCGAGATCGAACACGCGCACTCGCTGAATAAGCCGATGATTCCGGTGTTTCAGGAAAGTTTTGTCCGCCCTGACCCGCTGCCTAACGAACACGTAGTCGCACTGATGCGCTATGACGGCGTTCATATTCTCGACGTGAAAAACCTGTACGTCGATCAGGCCATGAACACGCTCACGCAGATGATCTGGAAAAGCGTTGGCGAAGCGCCGCCCTCATCACGGCGGATGCTGTGGCTGGCCGGCGGCGTATCGCTGCTGGTCGCACTCATCGCGCTGGTGTTATTCCTCGGCCCGATCATTCGTGGCAAAGTCGATACCCCGACGCTGCCCGTCACCACACCGCCAGCTTCGGCCACTCTGGATGAACTTTTGCAATTGGAAACAATCGAAGCGGGGGAAACAGCCACCGCCGTCGCGCCAGTCATCGCGCAGACACGCGCTTATGCTCAAACGCGCATCGCCGCTTATCAAACCAACGTCGCGGCCACTGTGACGGCGACGTTCGTAACCGCAACCATGACACCCACCCCAACATCGACGCCCGTACCGAGCGAGACAGCGCCCGCCGAGCCATCTGGCGGAGAACAGCCCACCCGAATATCGGAAGAAGGCTCACTCGGTGTAACGACCCGCAGGCCGCCGTCAGGTTTGCCCGATGAAGAAGGTTCTCTCGGATTATCGACACGGGCCGCCGTTGATTTCGAAGTGCTGCAACTGCGCGGAACGCTGGACGCAGGCGGCAGCGTCTCGCAGTTGGAAATCCAGAATTATCAGCAGATATTTGAAATCGCATCCGAAAACCTAATTGTCGCCAGCGATGCAGGATCAGCGCCGGACGTGAATCTGACGATCAGCGGCGTCGGCGTTACGCCGGAAAACCCGTCGCCGGGACAAGCATTCCAGTTAGAGGTGAGGGTTGAAAATATAGGCAACGACGACTCCGGCCCGTTTGATGTGCAGTGGTTCGCCAGTGAGCTGTTAGAGGATACGTTCAGCCAAACAGTAGCTAACTTAGCCAGCGGTGAAAGTACCATTCTCAGCTTTAGCTACAGCTATGGTTGGTGGGGAACGTATTCATCGACGTTGTGGATAGACCCCGCGAACGTCATCTCCGAAACCGATGAAACCGACAACGTACAGTCATTGGAAATCACGACGACCAATGAACCGATTGTGATTGACTTCGATACGCTGCCCAACGGTGACCCGATCACACCGCCGCACCCTATCTATGGCGACGAATTCCTTGCCAACAACATCGTATTCGCGCCCAACGAGGATCAATGTCCTGATGGCGGCACACTCATGATTGAGACGTTGTTAGGGCAAAATGCTCTGCGTTCTGCACCGCCCTGCCCCACATCGCTGCTGGTTCATATGCTCCAGCCCGTAGGCA
>JACMMD010000911.1 GCA_014379235.1 Anaerolineae bacterium | reverse complement strand
GCGATGGTGCGCGTCGACGGTTTGGATGATCCGGTTGGCCCCGGCTCGACGATTGGCACGGCGGCGGTGGCCAACGCGATTAAAGTTGTGGTTGCCGAGAAATTGGCCGCGATGGGTAAGCCGCCGATTGTATTAACGAGCGCCTATTTCATCGGCGCGGAAGCGTCCAAGAAGCGTTTTGACGATTCCTATGACGATTATCGCGCACGGATCAGGCGAGTTTACGGCGGCTGACGACAATGGAAGTATTCTCGAAACAAGTACGCGATTTATGGACAACTGATGTACTGGTGATCGGCAGTGGTTCGGCGGGGGCGACGGCGGCGATTACGGCGGCACGTGAAGATGTATCAGTGGCGTTGGTGGAGCGTTACGGCTTCATGGGCGGTATCAGCACACAGGTGTTAGATACGTTCTACGGCTTCTACACGCCGGGCCAAGAACCGAAGAAAGTCGTCGGCGGTATCCCCGATTTGGTTGTAGAGGAATTGACACGGCGTAACATGGCTGTGCTGCGCCCGAACACTTACGGCGCGGGGCAGGGCATCACTTATGACCCGCACACGCTCAAGGTCATCTGGGAAACGCTGGCGTGTGAGTCCGGCGTCCGGCTGTTGTACCATACGTTCGTGGTCGATACGGTTGTCGAAGATGGGCACGTTCGTGGCGTAATCGCTGTGAATAAAGGCGGCTTTGTACGGCTGATGGCCAACGTCGTGATCGACGCGTCGGGCGATGCGGATGTGGCGGCGGCGGCGGGAGTGCCGTTCGAGAGCGCGAAGGACGGCCCTGTACAGTCGTTGACGACGACGTTTCGACTGCTGAATGTCGATATGGAGCAGGCCAAGGCCGTCAAGAAAGATCAACTGCATGGCTTGATGGCTGACGCAATCGAGCGAGGTTATGATCTGCCACGTCGTGAGGGCAGCGTTCACATTACACCGATCAACGGCGTGATGGCCACCAACATGACCCGCGTAGGAGAGATCGACGCGCTTGACCCCGAACAGTTGACCCATGCTGAAATTGAAGGTCGTAAGCAGGCGATGGAATACATTCGCTTCTTGATCGACAAAGTTCCCGGTTACGAACACGCGGCGTTGTGTGACTTTAGTCATCAAATCGGTGTGCGTGAGAGCCGCCGCATTTTTGGCGAGTATCGCCTCAACCGAGCCGACGTGTTGAGTGCGCGCAAGTTCGAGGATGCGATTGCGAAGTGCGGCGCGCCCATCGAGGAGCATCATTCGGGCGCAGATACCAAATGGGAGTATCTGCCCGAAGGCGAGACTTACGACATTCCGTATCGCTGTTTGCTGCCGAAAAACGTCGATGGTTTGCTGGTTGTCGGGCGGTGTTTGTCCGCTGAACATGATGCTCATGCATCAGTTCGCAGTATGGGGCAGTGTATGGCGATGGGACAGGCGGCGGCAGTTGCGGCGGCACAGGTATCCAAAGCAGGTAAGTCGCCGCGAGAAGTGGCTGTTCCAGCGCTGCAAAATCGCCTGCGTGAAATCGGAGCGGTGATCTAAATGTTCGTCGTTGTTGGCACAACCACCATTGACCTGTTTACATCCGGCATGGAAAACCTGCCGCGTATCGATGGCGACGAGTTCACCAGCAGCAGCCTCGCGTTTTGCAGTCGCCCAACGACGTTAGCCATCGGCGGTAACGGCGCGAACAGCGCTTACGTGTTTGCGCGGCTCGGCGTTGAAACCGCTTTATGCAGCGCAGCGGGCGTAGATTTCTTAGGCGATGTAATGGCGGGTTGGCTGTCGGAGAAAGGCGTTGACCTACGCGGACTTGTTCGTGTGACAACGCACGGCACGGCGACCAATTCGACCATCATGGACGAAGCGCTCAATCGACTTTCGTTCTATTATCCCGGCGCGCTTCATGATTTGACCTACGAGCATTTCCCGGTGGCGATGTTTGAACAGGCGAAAACGCTGCTTATCACCGGGCCTGCGCTGCTACCCAGTTTTCGCGGCAAAGGAATCGAATCCGCGTTGAAGGCCGCTCACGAGCAGGGCGCAGTTACGGCGTTGGACATCGGGCCAATGATCGGTACGCCGGTGACACTCGATGAGATTGCGCCGCTGTTGGCATCTGTGGATTATCTGATTGCCAACGAGTATGAACTGACCATCTGCGCGGGCGACTCTGATGCGGAAAACGGCATTCAACACCTGCTGAACGCCGGAGCGCGGGCTGTTGTCCTCAAGCGCGGTAAAGATGGCGCGACAGTCTATCACAATGGCCAACGCTTTGACGCTCCCGGTTTCCCGGTAAAAGCGAATGTCACTATCGGCGCGGGCGATTCGTTCAACTCAGGGTTTTTGTTCGCGCTTGATCGGGGCGATGATCTACAAGCAGCGGCCACGTTCGGCAGTGCCACAGCGTCAATCGTGGTCGCGTCCGGCAAGAGCGTGCTTGGTTCACCAACGGTTGAGCAGGTCGCCGCGTTGATACAAAAGGGGAGCCACTAATGGCGATTATTCGAACGGTTCTCGGCGACATCGCACCGGAAGAACTCGGCATCTGTTACCCGCACGAGCATTTGCTTGGTCAGCCGCCAAGCGCATACTACGAGGCGGATTTTGTGCTGGACGATGAAGATGCCGCTATCCGAGAGTTGAAGTTATTTTACGAGGTGGGCGGGCGCTCGGTGGTGGAGATGTCGCCGCCGGATTACATGCGCGATGCGGCAGGCATGAAGCGTGTTTCAGCCGCCAGTGGTGTCCACGTTATCGCTACGTCAGGCTATCTGAAAGAGAAGTTCTCCGCGTCGTTCATCAACGATTTGTCCATTGAGCAGCTTACCGAACAATTCGTGTGCGAAGTGACTGAAGGCATGGATGGCACAGACGTTCGCGCTGGCGTGATTAAGGCGGCATCGTCGCTCGATAAGATCACGCCCAACGAGGAACGCCTATTCAAAGCGGCGGCGGCGGCCCATCATGCGACGGGTACGCCGATTTCTACGCACACCGAAGCCGGAACGATGGCGCTGGAACAGGTCGAACTGCTGCGCGTTGAAGGTGTTCAACCGCAGCATGTCATCATCGGGCATATGGATCGCAAGCTTGATTGGGACTATCACTTGCAGGTCGCGCAAACGGGTGTGTATATGGGTATCGACCAGATCGCTAAGGCGAAATATTACCCCGATCAACTACGCGCGGAGTTCGTCGCACGGCTTATTCAAGCGGGGTATGGCAGTCAGATTTTACTGGCGGGAGATACGGCGCGGCGTTCGGGATGGGCGGCTTACGGCGGCAAGCCGGGTTTTACCAATATCCTGACGAATTTTGTGCCGCTGTTGAAAGCAAACGGCGTCAATGAGGACACCATTAAACTACTGCTGATTGATAATCCGGCGCGGGTGTTAGCCTTCACGCCGAAGATGTAAGAGTCAAAGGGCGGCTCACGAGCCGCCCCTACGGAATTGTTTAATTGCTGCCGGTGATTTCGCGGCGGACGATGTTGGTGCCCTCGACCATCGACTTGAGCTTGCCCTTCGCGGCCCAACGCGCCGTCTGGCTGAAACCGCAGTCGGGCGTGACGCTCAGTTTTTCAGCATCAACGAATTTCAACGCAGTGCGGACGCGCTCGGCGACATCTTGCGGTGTCTCAACGTAGTAGTTTTTCACATCGACCAGTCCGGCGGCCAGTTCTTTGTCGTTGGGGAATTCCTGCCACAGGTCGATTTCGGAGAGTTCGCGGTTGGCAAATTCGAGCGCGAATTGGCTGGCATCCATGCTGAGGATGTATGGGAACAGTGGATGATAGGTGCGCTTGGCAACCGGACGTCCGACGAAGTTTCCAAAGCACAGATGAACGCCAATTTTCGCGTTGACGCCTTCGACGGTCTTGTTGAACAGACGCACGAATTCGTCAGGGTTACTGGCGTGAACGGCATAGGAAGGCTCGTCGATCTGGATGAAATCTGCACCCGCCGCGACAACGGCCTTGAGTTCAGCGTTGATGATCTCAGCCAGCGCGTGAGCGACTTCGAGACGATCTTTATAGACGCTTCCCGGTTTGATGCGTCCGGCGAGTGTGTAGGGGCCGGGGCAGGGAACCTTGATCGGTAGATTGGTGCGGGTGGTGACGAACTTGTATTCGGATACGAGGCCGAGTCCTTTGGGCGATGTCACGGCTTCAATGGCTTCGTAAGACTCGCGCTGATCGTGGCCGACGATGCCCATTTTGCGCTGCGGTGGCAGTTCCTTGAGGCCGGTCATGTGGCCGTAAAACTCCGCCGTAAAGAAGCCGACGCGCCGCATTTCGCCGTCGGTGATAATATCGACACCAGCGTCTTCTTGATCGCGGATGGCGACATCAACCGCATCGTCCTGTGCTTCTTGCATGTCTTTGGGGCCATACTCGCCACGTTGGGCGGCTTCGAGCGCGGTGAACAGCCACGCGGGCCATGCGTATGAGCCGATGACGCTGGTGGGTATAATTGGTAAGGACATTGAGACTACTCCTTGATTTAGATCGTTACGGAGGGCGCTTCCCGAAGCGCCCCTACAGGACATGGATTAAGCATGATTCAACCAATTCAACACGGCGCTGAACTGCTGCGAGACATCGCTGAGACGCAGGTTGCAGCCGGAGAAGTGGCGATCTGGTGGTTCGGGCAGAGCGGCTACGCGATCAAAACCGCCTCGGCGCTGTTCTACGTCGATCTTTACCTGTCGGAACTGCTGACCGCCAAGTACGCCAACACCGAAAAGCCGCACATTCGCATGACCGAAGCACCTATTCGCGGCGGCGAAATCAACAACGCCGAATGGATTTTTGCCAGCCACAAACATTCCGATCATCTCGACCCGGCTACGATGCCCGACCTGTTCGCCGCTTCGCCGGATGCCAAGCTGGTGCTGCCTGCTGCGCTGATCGACCATGCGGTTTCGCTCGGATTGCCACGAGGACGGTTGATTCCCACTCGCGGCGAAGAAACGTTCAGCATCGGGCCGATCACCGTTCACAGCATTCCGTCGGCGCATCCCGGTTTGGACTACAATGAACAAAGCGGCTACCTGTTTCTGGGCTTCGTGTTCGAGGTCGATGGCGTGACGCTGTATCACAGCGGCGATACCCTCGCTTACGATGGACTGGCGGAGCGGCTGAAACCGTTCAACCTCGACATCGCCTTTTTGCCGATCAACGGCACGGATGCGCGGCGCGATGCGCTGCACGTTCCGCCGAATATGAACGCGCAAGAGGCGCTCACGCTGGCGCAGGCCGTTGGGGTCAAACTGGTGATTCCACATCACTACGATATGTTCACTTTCAATACCGCCGATGTTAGCGATTTTACCGCGCTGGCGGATGCCGCCGGACAGCCATACAAAGTGCTGCAATGCGGCGAACGGTTTGTGTGGCGACATTGACAGCAGGATTGGGCGCTTCACGACGCGCCCCTACAGCAATTTTTACAGCGCCATGAATGGTTCTAGATAACGCTTCGATTGCGTGAGGGCGCGCTTACGCAGATCGAGTGTGGCTTCGTAGGCGCGGTCTTCAACCTCGATGCACACAGGGCCATCATAGCCGACATCCTTTAGCGCCGAGAAGTACGGCCCCCACTGCACGTCGCCAAGCCCCGGCAGTTTAGGGATGTGCCACTTGAAGCCAGTGATACCGCGTTGATAAATCATGTCGTGGTCGATCTTGGTGTCTTTGGCGTGGACGTGTACTAGCCGATCACCGAACTCGTGAATGGCGCGCACGTAGTCGATGTGCTGCCAGATCAGGTGCGAGGGATCGAAGTTGAGGCCGAAGTTCTTACTTGGAATGCGCGTGAACATGCGCCGCCATACGTCCGGTGAGATGGCAAGGTTCTTACCGCCGGGCCATTCGTCCAAACTGAACAGCATCGGGCAGTTTTCGATGCCGACCCTTACACCCTGCGACTCGGCAAACTCGATAATCGGCGGCCACAACTGCTCGAACAGCGGCCAATTGTCCTCGATGGACTTCGCCGGGTCACGCCCGACGAATGTGTTCATCACGTTCACGCCGAGCAGGGCTGACGCGGCGATGACCTTCTTAATGTGTTCGAAGTAGGTATTGCGCTCGTCAGCATCGGCAGCGAGCGGATTCGGGTAGTAGCCTAGCCCTGAGATGGCGACACCGTATTTTTTCGACAGCGCCTTGATACGTTCGACATCGGCGCTGGTGAAGTTGGTTACGTCGATGTGCGTGACGCCTGCATAGCGCCGTTCGGCCTTACCCGCTGGCCAGCACATCACTTCGACACAGCCGAACTTTTGCTCGGCGGCATAGGCGAATACTTCTTCGAGCGTAAATTCGGGCACAATCGCGGTTACAAATCCAAGCTGCATTGTGTTGAGTCTCCTGTACCTGCGAGTAGGTAGGGCAAGGCATGACTTGCCCCTACAGTTTAATTATTGAATATCAATCCAGCGGCGTTGTTGGTGGCTGGCCAAGATCGCTTCGCACAATACAACCTCATGATGGCCGTCTTCGAACGTCGGATAAGGCTTGGGCTGATCGAAATCCCCCGCCTGCACATAGCCGTAAATAGCGCGATAAAGCTGCTTAAACGTATCCGGGAAACCTTCGTTATGGCCGCCGGGATAGTTGGTATAGGCTCGCGCTCCGGCGCTCAACAAGGATGGGTCTTTGAGCAGCAGTTCGTTAGGACGCTCACGATGGCCAAGCCACAACTCATTCGGGCGTTCGGAGTCCCATGCGATTGCGCCTTTGGAGCCAGCGATTTCAAACGAAAGCTGATTCTTGCGTCCGGCAGTTACCTGCGAGACATTCATGGTGCCCCGCGCTCCACCACCGTAATGCAGCAGCACCGCCGCCCAATCTTCGGTGCGGATTTCGACGTTATCGTATTCGGTAGGTGCGGCAGTTTCTTTGCCCGTGAACGTGGCCACTGCCTGACGCGGTTTCTTGCGAACAGGGATGAAGGTTCGCATATCGGCCAGCAGTGATTCGACCTTTAGCCCTGTGACGAAACCTGTCAAATCCAGCCAGTGAGTGCCAATGTCGCCAACAGCGCGAACATCACCGCCTTCTTCGGGCACGAGCCGCCAGTTCCAGTCGGTGTCATACAGCAGCCAATCCTGCGAGTATGCGCCGCGCACGGTAAAAATGTCGCCAAGTTGGCCGCTTTGTACGAGGTCGCGGGCATGTAAAGCAATCGGGTAGAAGCGAATGTTATAGTTGACGGCGGCGGCAAGATTCGGTTTACTGCGGGTGATCTCGACCAATTCCGCCGTCTCGCGTGAGGTCATGGCGAGGGGCTTCTCACAGATGACGTGCTTGCCTGCTATTAACGCTCGTTTGGCCATATCGAGGTGGGTTTTGTTGGGTGTGGTGATGTGAACGGAATCGACTAACGGGTCGTCAATGATGGCTTGATAGTCGGCGTAAGCCACTTCGAGACTCATTTGTTGGGCGGACTGCTGGCTTTTGTCGGCGCTCGAACCGAGAACGCCGCGCACATTGATACCGAGTCGGCGCAGGGCTTCGACGTGTACCGGGCCGATAAAACCCGTTCCAACAACGGCAACATTGGGCATAATGAATTTGTTCTTTCCGATTGAACTAAGTAAACTAATCTGCGATTGTACGGACATTTACGATAGGGCGCAATTGTGAAAGCTGTTATGAAAGTCGCGCCGGGTGTCGGCAACGTCGAGCTGCGTGAAATCGACGAGCCGACGACACAACCGGGGCAGGTAAAAATTCGTGTGGAGCGCGCCGGACTTTGCGGCACGGACTTACACATTTTGAAAGATGAATTTCGCTCGTGGCCGCCTGTGGTACTGGGTCATGAGGTGGCTGGCGAAATCGCGGAAGTGGGCGAAGGCGTAACAGGCTTGCAAGCCGGCCAACGGGTGACGACGGAGACGTATTTCTCGACGTGTGGTCAATGCCGCTACTGTCGCAGCGGACAGAATAACTTATGCCTCAACCGTCGCTCGATTGGATCGGCGGTCAACGGTGGCTTTACTCAGTATGTAGTCGTTCCGGCAAAAAACATTCATATCCTGCCTGATAATGTCGATTACGAAGCAGGCGCGCTGACCGAGCCTTTGGCCTGCGTGGTTCATGCGGTGACGACTACTCCGGCGGGTGCATCCGTATCGCCGGGGGATGTGGCTGTGATCGCGGGGCCGGGTGCGATTGGTCTGCTGACGCTGCAAGTTGTCAAAGCGGCGGGCGCAACTGTCGTGATGCTTGGCACAGATGTTGACGGTAAGCGCTTGTCGATGGCGCGGGAATTAGGCGCGGACTATGTGGTCAACGTGCAGCAGCAAGACGGCGCTGCTTCCGAAATCATCCGTGATCTGACCGACGAAGGCTTAGGCGCGGACGTAGTGTATGAATGTTCAGGCGCGGGGCCGGCGGCATCACAGTTATTGACGCTGGCGCGGCGACGTGGTCGCTATGTGCAAATCGGTTTGTATGGCAAGTCAATCGCGTGGGATATGGATCAAGTGTGCTTCCGCGAACTGACCGTCACGGGCAGCAACGCCAGCATCCCATCGGCTTGGCTCAAGGCGCTGCGTTTGATCTCTACTGGCACGGTGCAAACCAAAGCGCTGGTCACGCATCAGTTCGACATCACCGATTGGGAAGCGGCGTTCGCTACCTTTGAAGACCGGACAGGCGTTAAAGCACTGTTCCGGCCTGTGGGCTGATCCGTTGAGCGAGATGCGTTTGCAAGGGAAAGTTGCGCTGGTAACAGGCGCAGGCGATTCGCGCAGCATTGGTTGGGGCATCGCGCAAGCGCTGGCTGATGAAGGCGCGGATGTGGTGATAAACGATGCTGTTCAGCCTGAACGCTTAGAGCAGCGCGCCGCCGAATTACGCTCACAAGGACACCGAGCGTTGGCAGCATTAGCGGATGTGTCGCAGCCGGAGCAGGTCGAGGCGATGTTCGAACGCGCCGTCGCAGAGATGGGGCGCATCGACATCGTAGCCAGCAACGCCGGAGTCATCCGTTGGGAACATTTCCTTGACATCACGCCCAAGAACTTACGGCTGATTGTCAATGTGAATATCAAGGGAAATGTGTACGTGTGCCGCGCCGCCGCGCAGCGCATGATCGCGCAGGGTGACGGCGGGCGCATCGTGATAACGTCATCGGTGCAGGCGGATATGCAGTTCCCGCTTGCGCCTATCTACGGCGCGACCAAACACGCGATGCATATTTTCGTCGGCTGTCTGGCGTTGGAACTCGCGCCGCATAACATCACCGTCAACCATATCGGGCCGGGCTGGGTGCAGACAACGCTCAACGATGTCGCGCCGGGCCAGCAGAGCGCCGAAGAAATCGAGGCGAACCGCCAATCTGTGCCGCTCAAACGCGCCGGACTGACATCCGAAATGGGGCGGGCGGTGACTTATTATGCCAGCAGCGATGGTAACTACGTGACCGGAACGTTTTTGCGCGT
Organism: Anaerolineae bacterium; assembly: GCA_014379235.1. Classification (GTDB taxonomy): domain Bacteria; phylum Chloroflexota; class Anaerolineae; order Aggregatilineales; family Phototrophicaceae; genus JACMMD01. The sequence continues at coordinate 530 of JACMMD010000911.1, read as the reverse complement.
GGACGGCGGACTCGGTATCGGTAAGTATTCGTATTGAGTGCAAATATGATTGACCTTCACGGTAAAACAGCGCTCATTCAGGGCGGGATACATGGGTTGTCAGCGGGCGTGGCGCGTTCGCTGAATGAAGCAGGCGCGGAGATCATCATCGCCTATGCGCCAACTGATGCCGACGCGGCAAATGCTTTAGCGCATGAGTTGGGCGGACATGCCTACGAGGTTCAGCCGGATGACCAAGATAAAGTGCGAGAGCAAATCGCGGCGGTAGGGGCTTTTCAGATCGCGGTGGTAAGTCCGCGTCATTACCTGTTTAAGCCGTTCATGGATACATCTAATGCAGAGTGGGATGCGATATTGGCGGGCAACTTCGAGCAGGCGGTATATGCCTCGCAGGCGGCAGCACATCAGCTTATCCGGCAAGGCAGCGGCGGACGTGTTATATTCTTGTCGTCGGTGGCGGGTTCGATGCCGCTGCTCGAAACCAGTGCGCTCGGTACGTCATTAGCGGCACTTCGGGCGCTGGCGAAAAT
>JACMMD010000092.1 GCA_014379235.1 Anaerolineae bacterium | reverse complement strand
GCCTTTTTCGGAGAGGTGTATCATCTGCCCGCTGCGCTTGACCTGCGCGGCGGGCAGATGATACACCTCTCCGAAAAAGGCCAGATATTCTTCGGCCTTCATGCGCTCGTAGAGGCCGTGCTGTTCGGTCAAAACACCGACGTGCGCCCGAACCTGTGCAGGCTGGCGCACCACGTCGAAGCCCGCTATCGTCGCCGAGCCGGATGATGGTGCGAGAATGGACGTGAGCATTCGCACAGTGGTCGTTTTGCCAGCGCCATTGGGGCCCAGCAGCGCCAGCACCGCGCCCGTCGGCACGTTGAGCGATACTTCATGCACGGCGCGGAAATCGCCGTAGTCTTTGGTCAGCGAATAGGCTTCGATCATCGAATCCACCATGAACTAACCCCGCCTACGCCCTCTTGCCTGTGCGGAAAAGGGCTGGCAAGGGTTCTTGTTGCCATCTCGAATTATCGCATAGGTCATGTGGGGTCACAACGTAAGGTTTGTTATGGAGTCACTGCTATATAGGTGTCCCGCTAGAGCGCGGCCATGAATTTAGACGTTTGTCATGGGTCGCGCTGTGCGCTTCCAGAATCAAAAGAGGCACAAGCCGCGCTCATGCCTCGTGCGTTTAGCTGTCAGTTTGTAAGCCGTTAGCTATTTTTATTCTGTGTTTTTGCGTCAGACCTATAGGCCAACTGCTTCAGGTTCGGGTATAGCCAACTCCATACTTAAAGCCGTTGTCAACCATGCACGTTTAGCGTCTTCAATCATCTCACGCGCATCATTCCAACTATTGCCGTTGGTCATGCAACCTTCCAACAGCGAAATTTCAGCGAACCAATAACCATCCACGTCTGGCGTCATTTCGATGGTGTAAGGCAGCGCCATGTAGTAGTCGAGGTCTTTAATCGTCTTGGGATTCATCACTATATCCCCGTTCTAAGATTATCTGGTCAATGAGGTTGAGCGCTTTCCTGACATAAATCGGCTTTACCGGACGACGATAAGGCACGACGAGAAGTTTCGTCGTGCCCCCGATAACTACACTAAACGTATAGTGACTACCAACCGTCTGCTTATACTCAAAGCCGTAATCTTCTAGAACGCGACGCAAGTCATCTAGCGAAACATTATTCGAGTTTTGTCTTATACGCTCTAAACGTTTCTTGCGTTTGCTCATGCCTCTCGAACCTCGTGCCTCGAACCTTAGACCTCAGTCCGATTCACATCCGCTGTACTGGTCGATGTGGGCTGCGGCGCGCCGGAGCGATGACGGTATAGGAACAGCCCGCCCGCGATCAAGAACGCAATCACGCAAATCGCCTGCGATGAGTTGATGGTCGTGCCGGGAATATAGGCCACTTCCACCCGCACGAACTCCAGCAGGAAGCGAATCACCGAGTATTGCAGCAGATACAGCAGGAAAATATCGCCCTTAAGTAAACGGCTGCGCTGTTTCTGGAAGATGTTCAGCAGCACGATAAACGCCAGCAAGTTCCACAGCGATTCATACAAGAACAACGGGTGAAACAACGTCGTCGCAACCGGGTATTCAACTAGGCTGTTGTACGGCGTCACGCGATGTCCATTGTCAATCGTGATCCCCCACGGCATTGTCGTCACCGAGCCGTAAAGCTCCTGATTGACGAAGTTGGCCCAACGCCCAATCGCCTGACCAAGCGGCAGCGCCACGCCTGCAATGTCCAGCCACGGCCCCATCGCCAGCTTGTTACGCCGGAAGTAGATATACCCGCCCAGCAGGCCGCCAATGACCGCGCCAAAGATGCTGAGGCCGCCGCTCCAAATGGCAATCGCGCCTCTCTGCGTGTCGAAGAAATTCTGAAAAAACCACGCCGTATCAATACCTTCTTCCAGCAGCGAGGCCGGCGGAAACAGCACAAACCACAGCCGCGCCAGAATGATCGCCGGGATGATCGCCCACGTCAGCGCACCCCATACGTGGTCAGGGTCGCGCCCATCGCGCTTGGCTAACCGGGATGCCACCGTCGCCGCGACCAGCATCGCAAATACGATGATGATGCCGTAATAGCGGATTTGAACCGCATTGCCAATGACAATAACTTCGCGTTGAAACTCCATCAAGATGCCTCTCTGTCAATATTTTTGTAGGTGTACCACAGGCGTTGAAACGTCGTGAAGTTCGTGCCCACGGCCAAGACGATCAGCATCGGCACCAGCAGCACCGGCACGATCAGCCCCACCATCAAGGCGACAATGCGCTCCATGCGGGAAAACGCGCCGATCTTCACGCTCAAGTCCGCTTCTCCGGCACGCGCCCGCACATAGCTGACGCCAAAGGTGCCGATCAGCGCCGCCAACGCCAGCAGCATAACCACGAGTTGATTCTGAACTGCGAAATAATAACTCAATCCGCCAAAAATGAAACCATCAGCATAGCGATCTAGCGCCGAATCCAGAACGCCGCCAAACTTGGTCGTCTGTCCGAGTGCTGCCCAACGTGCCCGCGCCGTCGCGCCATCGAGCGCATCGAGCGGGAATGCGATGAACAAGACCACCGCCGCCCACCCCATTTGCCCCGCGCCGATGAATATCCCCGCCACGCCCACCAGCAGCGTACCGAAGATAGTAATCGCATCAGGATGGACACCGGATCGGTGCAACCAGAGTCCGAGTCCGTCAGTGAACGTTTTCGTCCCCGCTCGTAAGCGGTCAGTCAGTGTGATCGGTGCTGTCACTGTTTTGCGTGCGGCCCCCGCTGCTGAGGATTTGTTGGTATTGGTGTTGGTCGTCATGGTCAGCCAAACTCGCTCTTGTTCTAGGGTGCGTTATCCGCTACACTTTCACTGTTAATCGGGGCGTAGCGCAGCCCGGTAGCGCGCTTCGTTCGGGTCGAAGAGGTCCCGGGTTCGAATCCCGGCGCCCCGACTACCGTACATTTTTATACATAATCCCGCCAAGATTTCGGCGGGATTTTTGTTTGGCTCTCAACCTCCATTGCAGCAGGCCGCTGCGAGGTTATAGTTACCCGCGCCGCCCGTTAGAGACAGTGCGCTGCGATGTGTCATCCAATTGGCTGAGTACCAGCCCCAACACCACGCCCACCGTCAGCCCGATTGCCAAACCAACCGCAAGTCCAATCGCCATGTACTGCTGCTTGACTTGCTGCACATTAGCCAGTCGTTCGAGTACCGTCTGAGCGCGGTCACTGAGTTCGTTCATCGTCCCCGTCCTTTACGTAATCCGTGTCCGATGTCGCTGACTCTTATGATATTATGCGCGGCTAACTTTCTCAATCACGACTTATCAGCATAACGAAGCGACTCTCGAATATCTTCACCTTCGAGGTCAGGAAAATCATGGAGGATTTCAGCCTCGTTCATGCCTGCTGCAACCATATCGACCACCGCAGCTACGGGAATACGTAAGCCACGAATACAGGGGACGCCGCCCATTCGCTCAGAATCGATAGTGATGCGTGCAAATTCCATGCCCATAACAGCTCCTACTAATGGCTATAACCCCGTCGACTTCGCTTCGTTCCACAATGCGTCGAGTTCCGCCAACGTGTACGCATCAAACGGTTTGCCGTTCTT
>JACMMD010000910.1 GCA_014379235.1 Anaerolineae bacterium | reverse complement strand
TGTGACCTTCTGGCCGGAGGTACACAGCGTACCCGGCGGCGCGCTGGCCAATGAACTGACGCATTTCGTAAACTGCGTCCGAAGCGACTCGCAGCCCATTATCAGCGTGGACGATGCCTACGAAGCGCTGCGCTTATCACTGGCGATGGAAGCATCAGCAGAACAGAAAGCGGTCATCCGCTTATCGGAATATGCGTGAGTGGAGCAGAAAGTATGACGCAAAAAGCAGCTTTTGTAATCGCGCAAATGTCGTGGCCGGAAGTCCGCGACGCGCTTAGTACCGTGCGACTGGCGATAATCCCAACTGGATCATGCGAGCAGCACGGGCCCAACATGACGCTCGAAACGGATGCGGCAATTTGCTACGCAGTGGCCGAACGGCTCACGCAGCGGTTGCATCCACGCGCCGTACTCGCGCCTGTGGCCCCGTATGGTATTTCCCCTCACCATATGAAGTTTCCCGGCACGATTTCGCTGCGACCAGAAACCTACGAAGCCTTACACTGGGACATCGTGAGCAGCCTTAAAAGTCACGGCATCCGCCATTTCTTATTGGTTAATGGACACGGCGGCAATATGGACGCACTCAACGTGATGAGCCTAAAAATGCGTACCGAGCTCGACGTTGAGGTGGCCGTGATGTTCTACATGCACTTAGCGGCTGACGTCATCAAAGCTGGCGCAAAGACGACGCTCTATGGTCATGCTTGCGAGGTGGAAGTTTCAGTCGGATATTACTTAGCCCCGCACACGGTAAAAGAAAATCTCGTGCCCGGTGAAACGCTGCCCTACGTTCATGCCCACACCGACATCAAAGCGGCTGCGCGGGTCGATTACCCGTTTATGTTCGAGGAATTCACAGGCAACGGCGCGCTGGGTGATGCTCGTCTGGCGACATACGAATTTGGTAAAGACATCATCGAGACCGCGCTCGACAGAAGCGAAGCATTTCTGTCGACGTGGTTGCCCACGGAATAGGAGCCTATCAAATGCCAAAACATCAACAATATATCGGCGGGGAATGGGTCGATAGTCTCGGTAGCGACTGGTGGCCGGTTCACAGTCCGGCAACGGGCGAACTGTTGGCGGAAGTTCCGCTCGGCACATCCGCCGATGTGGATCGCGCTGTCGAAGCGGCCCAAAAGGCGCGCCGCATACTGGCAAAAATGACCGTGTTCGAGCGCTCGAAGCTGCTGTTCGCCATCGCTGATGCCATCGCGCAAGCGCGTGAAACCATCGCTCACGACCTCGCGCAGGAACAGGGCAAACCGTACCAGCAGGAAGCATTGGGCGAGATCGACGCAGCGTTGGATATGTGGCGTGATGCGGGTGAGATCATCAAGCATCTGAATACCGAGGTCTTGCCCTCGTCTGATCCCGCTAAACGCATCTTCACCATTCGCCAGCCGCACGGCGTCCTCGGCGTGATTACGCCCTGGAATTTCCCGTTTACGATTCCGACGGAATATCTGTGCGCGGGCTTGGCCGCGGGAAACACAATCGTCTGGAAACCATCCGAGTTTACGCCTTTGAGCGCCATTCATCTCCTGCGCTGCTGCGAACGCGCCGGCCTGCCAGCGGGGGCCATCAACCTCGTCATTGGTGACGGGGCTACGGTTGGTCACGCCATTTCCAGCCACCCCGGTATCAACGCCATCGGTTTGACTGGCAGCCCGGCTACGGGCGATAAGGTCGCCCGCGCTGCCGGAGCAAAACCGATGCTGTTGGAGTTAGGTGGCAATGGCCCGACCATTATTATGGAAGATGCCAATCTGGATCTGGCTATCCAACGCACCGCCGTTGGCTGCTTCGCTAACGCTGGACAAATATGTGATTCAACCGAGCGTATCCTGGTGCATGAGAAAGTCCACGATCAAGTCATAGAAGGGCTGCTGGCGGCAATCAAGACGGTGCGGCTTGGCCCCTCGCTTGATGTGGCATCGACGATGGGCCCTTTGAACAACGAGCACACCGCCGCTAAGGTAGATCGTCACCTAGCGGATGCGCTTGCGAAAGGCGCTGAAATCCTGATGGGTGGAGGCCGCGCAGAAGGTTTCCCGACAGATTTGTATTATCAGCCGACTGTAATCGACAATGTAAGCGCCGATATGCTGCTCAACCGCGAGGAAACCTTCGGCCCGGTGGCGCCAGTGCTAACCTTCTCGGATATGGATGAGGCCATCGCAATGGCCAATGACAACGATCTAGGTCTGGTTGCAGGTGTCTTCACCCAGAGTATGGAGCGCGCCATATATATGGGCGAACAAATCGAGGCTGGCATTGTCAACATCAACGAGGTGTGTACCTACTGGCAGCCGCACACCCCATTCGGCGGCTACAGTTCCAAGCGCAGTGGCGTCGGCCGGCTGGGCGGTAAATATACCATTGAGGCGCTTTCACAGATCAAGACACTCGTTTTGGATACAAGCAGCAGTCACCCCCTATAGTCCGCCTTTGAGTGGACTCAGAATTCAGCTGCAATGGACGGTGCTGACGGGATTTGAGGGTAAGACCAATATTTGAATTGAGTCCTATCAGGGACCCGCTAACGTTTGATCACTTTTCTTAAAGGTTCAGCAATCGAGGAATTGCACAATCTACATTTACTAGCTTCAAAAACCCTA
>JACMMD010000091.1 GCA_014379235.1 Anaerolineae bacterium | reverse complement strand
TGGCCTTGCAGCCCCAACGAGCGCAGCACGGTATTGGCCAAGCCTACGCTGTCGGAGTAGATGAACGCCCAGATATTAGCCGCGCCGATCAATGGCAGCAGCGACGGATAAAACAGGCTGAAACGCCACAATGACAGCCCGCGTATGCGGCGGTTGAGCAGCAGCGCGAACATCAGCGCTAAGGGCATACTCACGGCGACGGTGGCCACAGTGAACAGAATCGTATTGCCAAGCACTCGCGTAAAACGGGCACCGAGAAAATGATCGGGGTCGAACAGGTCGGCGTAATTATCCAGCCCGACGAACTGCGGTTCATCACGCACATTGCGCGGCGAGTTATACAGGCTGGCGACAATCGACTGTGCGGCGGGCCACAGCGTAAACAGGAAAACCAGAATCAGCGTGGGAGAGATCAGCACATAGGGGAATAAAAGCGTTTTCAGCGGCTTGCGTCGGGGGCGGGTAGGTGTGTCCAAAATGGTGTGTTGTAGGGGCAAGGCGAAGCAAACGAAGTTTGCACTTGCCCCTACAGAAAAGACTAGCGATATTCTTCCAGCAGCGAATCGATTTGCGCCTGCGCGCCATCGAGCGCGGCCTGCGCGTCGGTTTCCGAGCCGGACAAGACACTGCTCAACGTCGTGTTGATGATGCCCTGCACGTCGATGGCGCGGTACGAGCTGAACTCTCTGTCCGCGAACGTCAGTTGGTCACGGGCGACGCCATACTGCGGATGTTCGGCAAGCAGGTTGACCAGCGTATCGGTTTCCCATGCGCTCTGACGCGCCGCGATGTAACCCGTTTGCACTGTCCAATCGGCTTGAATCTCCGGCGAGGATAGGAATTCGATCCAACGCCAGATCGCGTCGAGTTCTTCCGGCGTCTTGGTGCCATCGTCGAAGATGTACATGTTGCCGCCGCCCGTTGGTGTGCCGTAACCCAAGCCTTCGTCATTGGCCGGGCCGGATGGCAGATAGGCCACGCCCACTTCAAAATCGGCATTGTTGAGGATGTTGGTCAGGCTGCCCGTTGTGTGGTAGATCATGGCCGCTTGGCCGCTGGTGAACGCGGTTGGCGTATCGCCCCATGCCGAGCCGCCCGCCGGACTGATACCGTCATCGCCCAGCGCGACCATAAATTCCAGCGCTTCAGTCACCTTCGGGTCATTGAACGTCACAACCGACGGATCATCACTGACGATGTTCTGCCCGTTGGCGATAGCGAAGCTCTGGAACAACCAGATCGGGAAGCCACCCGCGACAGGCAGCATCAAGCCCCAACGTTCGCCGTCGGGCAGCGCGAGCTGCTGCGCGTATTCGACCAGTTCATCGCGGTTTTGCGGCGGATCTTCGGGATCGAGACCGACTTCTGCGAACTGATCTTTGTTGTAGAACAGAATCGGTGTGCTGCGCTGGAACGGGATCGACCAGAGTACGCCGTCCTCGTCGTAGCTGTTGAGCAGCAACGCCGGGAAGAAGTCATCGACATAAGCCTCTCCATCTTCCATCTGGTCGATGAAGCCCTGCGCGGGGATGATGTAGCCTTCTTCAACGAAACTGAACAGGTCAGTCGCCAGCATCACGGCCACATCGGGGCCAGTGCCGCCGCCTTGCATTTCGGTTTGCACCGTTGTGCGAAGCTGCGTGTAATCGCCCTGATAAACCGGGTTGATGTCGATGCCGGGATTGGCTTCCTCGAACTGCGCGGCGTAGCCTTCAAGAATTTCGGTGATGGGGCCGCCAACGGCGGTGGGATAGTAAAAATCAATGACAATCGGCTCTTGTGCGTTTACTGGCAGCACACCGAGCGACAGCACGACGACAAATGCCAACAATAGGCACACCTGACGACGTTTCATGGCTCTCATCGGTTCTCCTTTGCAGTAATTCCCTAAACGTTAAGATAACGTCGAGATGACGGAATAGCAACGGGCACGTTGCCAGCGTGAAATTATGCGCTTTGCTGTTTGAGAATGATTTAACGAGGCGATAACGTCCCATTAAGGACAGCGTTTTAGTGGGCGGCGTAGTGATCGAGGAGCGTTTGCAGCAGCGTTCGTAACTGCTCTAATTCCGCTTCGCCTAACACCGTCCCGTACTCGGCTTCGATCTCCTGCTTGACGTGATAAGCGTCTTGAAGAAACTGCCAGCCGCGCTCCAAGAAACGCACCTGTCGCGCACGTCCATCAATCGGGTCGGGTGTCGATTCGACGTAGCCCTTCTCTGAGAGTTCGGCCACAAGCTGGCCCATCGCCTGTTTAGTCATGCCAGCGCGTTCGGCCAATATGGAAATTGATGTGCCACCGAGGTCAAGATTTGCCAGCAGCGACGTGTGCCGGATGCTCAATCCGATGTGGCCGCGCTGATGCAGCTTTTCATAGGCGAGGTCGCTAAAGACGCGGTGTGCTTGCAGAAACAATCGCCCAATATGCTGTTCGCGTAATCGCGCAATCGCTTCGCTGTTCTCTGGCGGGACAAACTGACTCATAGCTGAAACTTTCTTGACAATTTAGACAAGGTACTTTACTATCTCAAATAGACAGGCTACTTTACTATATGTCACAACACGAGGAAACGCTACCATGATGGTCATCTATGTGCAGTGCAAAGTTCTAGCGGAGAAGCGCGAGGAGTTCATGGAACAGGCACTGAGTCAATTGAATGATGCGTCCGCGCCCGGTTGTATCCGCTACAGTTGGATGGAAACGCTCAACGAGCGGAACACCTTCACGCTCTACGAGGAGTGGTCGTCGCTGGAAGCGTTCAACGCCTACACCAGTTCCGAACGCTTCAAGCAGATGAGCGGCCATATGTTCCCGCTGATGGCCGAGCCGCCCGTGAGCAATTACTACACTGCGACAGCCTATACCGCTCCTGCTCCAGTCGCCAATTAACGCAAACCGCCGCGCAGCCGCATCCCGACGAACGTTACTAGAAAGACTATTGTTGTCGTTAGTACGATGGCCGCGCCCGACGCAATGTTCAGGTTGAGGTGAAACGAGAGATGAAACGAGAGATACAGCCCGACGACACCGCTCACTACGCCGATCAGCCCGGCGACCAGCATCATGGTGTGCAGCCGTTGAACGAATAATTGCGCTGTCGCCGCCGGAGTCACCAGCATGGCCAGCATCAGCGCGATACCGACGGTTTGCAGGCTGGCCACAATCGTCAGCGCGATCAACGCCAACAGCAGATAGCGCAGCGCTTCGGCGGGCAGCTTGAGCGTTTTCATCAAGGCGGGGTCGAAGCTCAACACGAGAAACTCTTTGAACAGGAAAATGACTGCGCCGACGACCACCAGCCCGCAGAGAAACATGGTCGTCAAATCGGTGCTGCTGACGCCAAGCACATTACCAAATAGGATGTGCGACAGGTCAACGCTGTAATCGCGGGCGGTGCTGATAATGGCGATGCCCAGCGCGAACATGCCCACGAAGACCACGCCGATTGCGGTATCTTCTTTCATGCGACCACCGCTCGTCAGCCAGCCAATGCCGATGGCCGATGCCAGCCCGGCCACCAGTCCACCGATGAACAGGTTGCCGCCGCTGATATAGGCCAGCGCCACGCCGGGAAGAATCGAATGTGACAGCGCGTCGCCAAAGAACGACATGCCGCGCACGACGATATAACAGCCGAT
>JACMMD010000909.1 GCA_014379235.1 Anaerolineae bacterium | reverse complement strand
GTGATGGTCGCACTCGGTGTAAACGTCAGCGTGATCGACGGCGTAAAGGTGAACGTCGGCGCATCCGGCGTTGGAGTTGGTGGTAAAGTGGGCGTCTCGGTCAGCGTCGGCGTGAGCGTCTCCGTCGGTGTGGCCGGACGCGGCGTATCCGAGGGCGTCAGCGTCGGTAGTTCAGCGACAGTTGGTAACTGCGCCGAGTCTTGCGGCACGTTCGCCACATCGCAGGCCGCCAGTAAAAGCAAAACGATTAGGAACAGCCATCGAGTTTTCATAACGATAGATTATAGCGTTTTTAGCTTTAAGTGGTCAGGCATCAGCGAAGCATGGATGGTTATGGCAGGCTTCTGTTAGATCAGCTAGTCTATTCACAGGGATTTTAATCCCCTGCTAGAGAACACCCAACGAGAAAACCGCGCAGCGGCAAGGTCCTGTTTTGGCTGATGGCTGACCCGCTGATAGCTGAAAGCTAATTCCCATGACCGATACTCAACTGTGCTTCGTCCACATCAGCGATACCCATCTAAACCCTGACCCGAATTATCAGTCGCAACATGCCATTCACCATCCGCTCGTCGGGGCAGAAGCGCTGGTACGCGAACTCAACCGCCTGCCCTTTGAGCCGGATTTTGTGCTGCACACAGGCGACGTGGTTTATGATCCGGTTCCCGCCGCCTATGACCTTGCGCGTGATTTGCTTGGTCGCATCCCTTATCCGGTTTATTATCTGGCGGGCAACCACGACGAGGGTGATGCGCTGCAACGGATTTTATTGGAGCGTGAAGAACCCCTCAAACCTTATCACTATTCGTTCGAGGTCAACGGTGTCGAGTTCGTCTGTTTGGACAGCAACGAAATTGCGCTGGTGAACCCGCCCGTCGCGCATCCGGCGGGTTATGTCGGTGAGCAGCAGCTAATATGGCTGGATGGTTTCTGCTCGGCGCTCGATTTGCGCCCATTGATCGTCGCGGTTCATCATAACCCGATGCAAGCCAACGTCCCGTGGCTGGACTGGATGCGAATTAAGAACGGCGACGACCTGCACAAGATTCTGCTCAAGGCCCGCAATCGACTGCGCGGCGTGTTTTTCGGCCACACCCATCAGAATATGGAATTCGTGCGCGACGGCATTTTCTACAGTGGCAGCGCCAGCAGTTGGAATCAGTTTCACGCATGGCCGGGGCAAGACGAAACCATCGCTGACCGAAACGCGCTGCCGGGATTCAACGTCGTTTTGCTCATGAGTAATGGCACACTGATGACACGACGCCATACGTTCAAACTCTAGTGCGGAGAAAAAAGACAGTAGAGAGTTGCGACTACCGAGTGTAAAAGGCCGAAAACTTACAGTTTATTATTATTCTCCCATAACTTATCACTTGCAAACTACCGCCATAAAGTCGATACTTTAATAGGAGACTTTGGCGGAGACAACAACACAATGGCAGTTGACAATCTCAGTGGGCAGCGGTTCGGTGTATATCACCTGCGCGAACTCATCGGCAGTGGTGGCATGGGCGCCGTTTACCATGCCTATCAGACCAACCTCGAACGCGATGTCGCGCTCAAGGTGCTGCCCGCCGCCCTGCTCATCCAGCCCAATTACACACAACGTTTCTTCCGCGAAGCGAAAATCGCCGCTTCTTTGGAACATCCGCACATCGTCCCGGTTTACGATTACGGTACACATGAGGGCATCAGCTATGTAGTGATGCGCCTGCTGAACGGCGGAACACTATCGCAGCGCATGTTTCAGCGCACCGATCATGAGTTCCCCCTGCCGTCCTGCGCGGAAATAGCCCACTTGCTTACGCAGTTAGCCAGCGCCCTTGATTATGCACATGGCCGCGGCGTCATTCACCGCGATATCAAGCCCAGTAACATCATGTTTGACGCTCAGGGTACGGCCTATGTGGTGGATTTCGGCATCGCCAAGCTGGTTGGAGAAACCACATCGCTGACGGATACCGGAATCACGATTGGCACACCTTCTCACATGGCCCCCGAACAATGGACGGACGAGCCAATCGCGCCCGAAATCGACCAGTATGCTTTAGCTGTTGTCATCTACAACCTTCTTACAGGTAAGCTGCCATTCGAGGCCACCACGCCGCAAGCCTTCATGTACAAACACTTGCATGAGCAGGCTGTGCCACCACATTCGCTGCGCGATGAAGTGCCGCCAGCAACCGAACCTGTCTTGAGACAAGCGCTAGCCAAATCACCCGATGACCGCTTTGAGACCGTGACCGCGTTCGCTCAGGCGTTTGCCGCCGCTGTCGCTGCTGACAATGGCCAACGAACCGGTTTTTTCACCTTCCCTGTTGATCCGATGCCGATTGTCCTGACGTCGATCAAAGATACCGAGACGGATTCAGAAAAGGCATGGCGTCATGCGCCGCTACCACTGGCCTCGCTATCAACGCTGCCAATCGAAAAACCGATGCCACCGCTAGACGAACCCGCATCCGAGTCTGAATTAGTTCCAGCCGAAGCGACGCTCGAACACATGCAGCCTGTTTCACTTTCGCCGCAAACGCCGCCTCACGCGCCGCAGTACGCACCGCCGGAAGCCCGTGCGTTAGATGGTGTTGCACCCGCATCCCCTGCCACTCTAACGACCATACCGCCTGTCACGATACCGGAGACAGCCCCGGCAGACGCAACCGCGCCGCGTCGAAAGC
>JACMMD010000090.1 GCA_014379235.1 Anaerolineae bacterium | reverse complement strand
TGGCTGAAGAGGCGGGTCAACTTGCGGATATTGGACGGATTACACTGCCGGAGAACGTTCTCGCAGGAGGGATGCAAGCCGTGATTCAGCGCCGCCTCGACACGGTGCCTTCGTCGGCACGGCGGTTGATGACTGCGGCGGCTGTCGTTGGGCGCGAGATCGACCTCAATATTTTGAGCGTCCTTATGCCGGATGTGGATATGGAAGTATGGTTGCAGCAGGTGGCAACCGTGATTGAGGTGTTGGATAACCGCTATCGTTTCGCGCATGACAAACTGCGCGACGGTATTCTCAGTCTGCTCGATGCGGATGAACGGCGGCAGCTTCACCGCGAAATCGGCGGGGCGATTGAGTCCGCCTATCCCGACTCACCGGAACAATATGCCGCGCTGGCCTATCATTGGGAGCAGGCACAGGATTTCCCGAAAACCATTCACTATTCGATGCTGGCGGGGCAGGACTCGCTGCGTTCGGGCAGCTATCGACAGGCGATTCGCTATTATGAACACGCGCTGGCACTGACGGAACAATCGCCGCTTGATCGGCGCGAAATGGCGAATCTCTATTATCTGTTGGGCGATGCGAATTGGGGGCAGAGCGATAGAAGGCAGTCCTACGAGTGGCACACAAAGGCGCTCGGCTTGCTCGGCTATGATGTGCCACAAGAAGCGAAGTCGCTGCTGTTACATACGCTCCCACCGCTGCTGCGACACATCGCACGGCGTTTACCCCGAAATCGACGACCAGCGGCGAATCACGAAGAACTGCTGGCGGCTGCAAAATCGCTGCATCAGATTACGCTCGGCTCCTATCACGATGCCAATTTCGCACTCGGACTCTACTGCATTCTGAACGGCATCGACACGGCGGAGCGTTCGGGACGCAGCCTAGAAGCGATGCGGTTGCGCGTGCGATACTATACGTTTCTCGGATTCGGGATGGGCGATGTCTCGGTGCATCGTCTGGCTGACTACTACATGAAGCTGGCGGCCAAGCGCTTGAAACAATACCCTGACCCGGAAACACAAGCATGGTTCAACTTCGTAACAGGGGTCTATTTCGCGGGGCGCGCCCAATGGGACGAGAGCAATCGTTTGTTCGCACAGGCACAGCAGATTAGTGTCGAGATTGGCAGCATTCAGCTCTGGCATGAGATTAGCGAGGTTGCTGTAGCGGCCTTGCGGCTGCAAAGTCGTTTCAGCGATGCGCTGGATGAGATTGAAACGATGGCGCATGTCGCCATTCGAGAAGACCATACCCAAGCGATTGGCCGCTATTATATGTTCAAAACGCGGCTGCTGTTCCTGCAAGGAAAAACCGGCGACGCGCGGCAAGCATATTTCGATAACGAGGCGGCGATTGCGGCGGCCATGAGCGGGGGTGAGCAAATCATCAGCCGTACTTTTGTATATGGTTTCCTGACGGATATGTATGCGCGTAATGAGGAATGGGACGCAGCCCTCAAAGCCGCTGAAACGCTCAATGGCATCATCGCCAGCGCGCAGACGGTTGCGTTCGTGCTGGCAGGCGATGCGTCTGCTTCGATAGGGTTGTACCTGACGCTGTGGGAACAGCAGGGCACGGCGGAATATGGTCGGATGGCAGAAACCATGCTGAAGATGTTCCAGCTTAAGTATGCGCGTCATCACGAAGTTGGACGAGCGATCTATCATATGTATCGCTGCTGGTATTTCTGGCTCAAAGGCGACGAGAAACAGGCTCGAAGCGCTGGCGCTCAGGCCATCCAATCAGCTCAAACCTATAAGATGCCCTATTATGAAGCCGCCGCCTTTTATCATCTGGCGCGCTTCATGGCAAACGATGACCCCGAACGTGCATTTCATCTAGCTACTGCGGCCACGCTGTTCGATCAAATCGGCGCAGCCTATGATGCCGAGCTGTCCCGGCAAACACCACGGCCCGCTTCTAGGGTTTGAATGGTCAAACCTTTCGCGGGTTGGGCAGCCCGTGAGCGTGTCATGATGGTAAAATTATTGTTATGTACACACCAGCGGAAATTGCCAGCCAGCCAGTTAGCAAGCGCTATCGCATCGAGCGTCATCTGGGCGCAGGCGGCATGGGCGCGGTATTCGCGGCGACAGATCGCCTTACTGGTCAGCGCGTTGCCCTCAAGCGTTTAACCACCACTGCCGATCAACTGATATTCGCCTCGATCAGCACCGAGCAAGATAGTCAGGTTTCGCTGGCGCATGAGTTTCGCACCTTAGCCTCGCTGCGACATCCGCATATCGTCGGCGTGCTGGATTACGGGTTCGATGAACAGCATCAGCCGTTTTTCACGATGCAGCTTTTGGAAGACGCGCAGACGATTTTGCAGGCAGGACGCGGGCAGCCGCAGTCGGTTAAGATTGACCTGCTGGCCCAAATGCTGCGGGCGCTGTCCTATTTGCATCGACGCGGCATTTTGCACCGTGACCTCAAGCCAGATAATGTTCTCGTGACTGACGGTCAGGTGAAACTGCTAGACTTTGGACTGTCGGTTTTGCGCGAACAGGCGGTCAGCGGCATCACGGGCACAATCACTTACATGGCCCCCGAAGTTTTGCGCGGTCAAGCAGCGAGCATCGCCGCCGATCTGTACGCGGTAGGCGTGATGGCCTTCGAACTGTTCACCGAACGCTATCCTTTTGCCGCCGACAGCACTGAGCAGCTTGTTCAACACATTTTGCTAACGCCGCCGGATTTATTTTCAGTCGGGTTAGAGCCGCGCTTAATCCTCATCCTTGACCGTTTGCTGGCGAAAGACCCGCATGAACGTTACGCCGATGCTGGCGAGGTTATCGCGGCGTTGGAAGGTGTCGCCGGGAAGCGTTTGGCACTGGAGACGATGGAAATCCGTGAGAGCTTTCTACAGGCGGCGCGTTTTGTCGGGCGAGAGGCGGAACTGGCACAGTTGAACGCCGCCCTGATGGATGCGCTAGAGAGTCGTGGCAGCGCATGGTTGATTGGCGGCGAAAGCGGCATCGGCAAATCGCGGCTGTTGGACGAAGTGCGGACGCAGGCGCTGGTGAAGGGGATGCTGGTGCTGCGCGGGCAAGCGGTGAGCGATGGCGGCAGCCCCTATCACCTGTGGCGCGATGTGATCCGCCGTTTGCTGCTGGAAATTCCGCCAACTCCGGCGGATACGGGTGCGTTGAAAGCGCTTGTGCCCGATATTGAAACCCTGCTCGAAATGCCTGTGCCGGAAGTGCCCTCGTTGGGGCGGCAGGAAGAACAATCGCGGCTGCTGGCGATGATCGCCCGATTATTTCGCCAGCGGCCCGCCAATTCGCAGCCGATACTTTTGCTGCTCGAAGACCTACATTGGGCGGGCGACGAAAGCCTGTCGCTGCTGCGCTTGATCGTGCAGGTGGTCAGCCAGAGCGATGGCGATATGCCCCTGTTGATTGTCGCCAGCTACCGTAACGACGAGCGCGCCGACCTTCCAGAAAAATTACCGGGCATGAAGATACTGCGCCTCGAACGGCTGCCTGCGGACTCGATTGCTGAACTGAGTACGTCGATGCTTGGCACGTCTGGCGAACGCCCTGAAGTGCTGACACTGCTGGAGCGTGAGACGGAAGGCAACGTGTTCTTCATCGTCGAGGTGGTGCGAGCATTGGCGGAAGAAGCGGGGCAACTTAATCATATTGGCAGCGCGACCCTGCCGCAGCATGTTTTTGCTGGCGGCGTACAGCAAATCATCCAGCGACGCCTAGCACGGGTACCAACCGATGCGCTGCCACTGTTAGAATATGCTGCTGTGCTAGGGCGCGAGATTGACTTCGCGGCATTGATCGCCATCGAGCCGGATGCGGATTGGGAGAATTGGCTGGCAGTTTGCGTCGATGCGGCTATCTTGAGCGTTCAGGATGGGCGCTATTATTTCGCGCATGATAAGCTGCGTGAAGGTCTCTTGGACCGGATTTCGTCTGTGCGAAAAAATGTCCTTCACACGAGCGCCGCGCTGGGATTGGAATTCGCATACGAGGCGGACACGCAGCAGTACAGCGCACTTGCCCGACATTGGGGTGAAGCGGGCGACCTCGAAAAACAGGAACATTACGCGGCGCTGGCCGGCGAACATGCGCTGGCGGTCAGTGCGTTTCAAGAAGGGCGAAAGCACTACACGTTGGCGCTGCGGCTGGCCACAGACGATGAACTGAGCGAGGATTCGTTGCGGCGGCAAGCAAAGTATTCGTACTTGTTAGGCGAGATGTTTTTCTGGCTGGGCGAATTTCGACAGGCGCACGAATATTATGAACGCGGACTGAGCATCGCGGAAGAAC
>JACMMD010000908.1 GCA_014379235.1 Anaerolineae bacterium | reverse complement strand
TTCCAACACAGGGACTATTCAATATCGATGCGCGAAATACCTTCGGGGTCGATCTCACCGACGCGGGCCAAGATGCTCGTGATAATCAACTGCGCGAAACGAAACATACCCTGCATCTGGGACATACGCTCAATATAAAGTTCAGCCACTTCGCGCTCGGCAGGCGACATCTCCGGCATCGAAGCCCGCAGCTTATTGGCGTTATCTTGAATGACGTTGAGCGCACGTTCGACATCGCGCATTTCGCGTCCGCTCAACACGTTCGAGATAATCTGCCACAGGTCAGTTTCCGCCTCGTAATATTTACGGCGTCCGCTGTGTTCACGCATCCAAACCTGCCGCACCATACCCATGTTTTCTAACGTGCGGATATTGGTGCTGACGCTGGCTTTCGAGATGCTGAGGCGATCCATCAGGTCATCCAGAGACAGCGGTTTCGCGCTGAGGAGCAGCGCGCCATAAAGCTGGCCCATCACTTTACTAAAGCCAAAATAATCCGATAGCTGCCCTAGACCACTGAGCATACTATCATGGACAGCCATGAGTTCGTCGTTGAGCGCGCCGCCATTGAGTGCGGGATTAATATTCGCCATCGTTCACCACCACTCTACCGCCCTTAATGGTAGCGATCAAAAAAGAGCGTATCGAACAACACGACCCCCAGATAAAGAATCAGCGTAAGCACCACAATAGGAACCTGCCACCACGTAAAGATTTCAGGAGTCCAAACGGGACACGGCGCTAAAATCGCTACGACTGCGAACAGCAGTCCGATTCCTGCGCGGCGCATAAACCGCGCCAAACGCCGTAGGGTTTGCTTTCGCATGGTTCAGCTTCGCCAGACCTCATTGTAGCATTGTTGACCAGTCGAAACAACGTTCTATTCGTAGCGTAAGGCGTCGATAGGGTTCAAGCTGGCGGCGCGGTTCGCCGGATAGATACCGAAAAACACGCCGATCAACAGCGAAATCGTCGTGGCCATAAACATGCTCGACGGCTGCACGTTCACCTGCAAGTCCGGCAAGGCAGACGAAACCATCGCCGCCATTCCGGTTGCGATAGTGATGCCCACTGCTCCGCCGACCAGCGCCAGCACAATCGCTTCGGTTAGAAATTGCAGCAGAATATCGCGTTTTTGCGCGCCAACTGCTTTTCGTAGACCGATCTCGCGTGTGCGCTCGGTAACAGTTACCATCATAATGTTCATGATGCCAATACCGCCGACTAGCAGCGAGATGCCGGCGATAACGCCGAGGAAGACCGTGAGCAGGCTGGTGATCGCGCCAAAGCTACTTAACACATCGCTTTGCGTGAACACCTGAAAGTCATCTTCGGAGCGAAAGCTGATACCGTGTTCTTGGCGCATAACTTGGCGGATTTGCTGAACCAACGCATCCACGCTGTCGCTATCCCGCGCTTGCAAAAGCACCTGCGTGATCGGACGTTCGCCACCAACCGTGCGTTCACTGCTCAAACGCTGCTGTGCAGTGGTCAGCGGAAGAAATATGATGTTGTCCTGATCGTTTCCGAATGCGCCGCTGCCCGCTTCATTGAGCACACCGATAACGCGGAAGGATACGTTGTTGATTTCGATAATTTGCTCAAGCGGATAAACATCCGGCAGCAGTTTATCAACGACGCCCTGCCCGATCACAGCCACTCGTGCCGCAGTGAGCACGTCGTTCTCATCGATAAAGCGCCCCGCGACGACGGTACGATTGACCACCTCGATATATTTTTCGGTCACACCGGCGAGATCGCTGTCCGCCTCTCGATCTTCATGCGTAATCGCTTCTGCGAAGATGATGTAATTTGGCGAGACGGCCAATGCATCGGGGACACGATAAGGATCTGAGAGCGCATTGGCGTCACCTTGCGTCAGCGGCACAAAGAAGCCGCGATCATCGTCCTCGCCAAAGACGACAACGAGGTTCGAGCCGATACTCTGGAACTGCCCCAAAATGAAGAACTCAACCGCTTGGCCAATGGACACCAGAATGATAACAGCCGCCACGCCAATCGTGATACCAAGCATGGTCAGGCCGGAACGCAGCTTATTGCTGCCCAAGCCGACAAACGCGATACGGATATTTTCAAACATAGCTTCTCGTCACTAACCTCATCTCTACTCGTAACGCAGCGCGTCAATCGGGCGCATTCGAGCAGCACGGCTGGCCGGCCACAACCCGAAGAAAATGCCCACAAAACTGCTCACCACCGTCGCCAACAATACCGCATCAATCGTCAAAGAAAGCGCGAGGCTCGGCACAAGCGCCGTGCCCACAATCGTCACGACCCAGCCAATCGCAACGCCAATCGCGCCGCCGATGAACGACAGCACAATGCTTTCGATCAAGAACTGACTGAGAATATCCTGTCCACGCGCCCCAACCGCCTTACGCAAACCAATCTCACGGGTGCGTTCGGTAACGGAAACCAGCATAATATTCATAATACCGATGCCGCCCACCAACAGTGAAATACTGGCGATGATGCCCAAGAATACGGTAATCAGCCCGGTTACCGCGCCCAAACTTTCCAGCAAATCCGCCTGATTGATGATCTGAAAATCTTGATCGCCATCGAAAACCACATTGTGGGCCTCGCTGAAGAAGGAGTCGATTTCCAACACCGCCGAATCCATCGCGTCTTCAGAAACCGCTTCAACGAACAGCACGTCTACACGATAGCCACCATCGCGGGCACGGGCGCGGGACAGCCGCGTTTGCGCGGTGCTGATGGGGATGAAGATGCTGCTGTCTTCGTT
>JACMMD010000907.1 GCA_014379235.1 Anaerolineae bacterium | reverse complement strand
TTGTGCTGCGGCTGGAAGGTCGCACTCCGGTCAACTAGACAGAGATTGAGTTCAATGTGCCTGTGCGTGTCGAGGTACCCATCAACTCCGCGCCGCAGTTCTTCACCTTTCAAGCGGACACCGCCGAGCCATTCTGCCCGACGACACTCACCGTCACGGCTGAGACTCCCGGCTTCGAGTTCGCGGTGAAAATCCGTGACGACAGCGGCGAACTGATAACCCAGCTTCGCGGCGGCAACCTGCAAGAGAACCGCACGACGGTTCAAGCCAACACGGGCGAGTACGAAGTCGAAGTGCTGGCAGCAGACCCGATTACGCAGGGCGCGGTTTACCTGATCGTCACCTGCGCTGATGAAGCGCCGATCTGCGACGCGCTTGGCGGCTTGTCTGTAGGCGATACGGTCATCTCGACACCGCCACCGCCTGTATCGGGCGATGACGATGACGACGATGGCACGATCACGCCGACACCTTTCATTCCGTTGGGCGACGATGACGACGACGAGCTGTGTGATCTGGCGTTGACCTCACCGACGGATGGCTTGGCCTATGGCAGTCAGGATTTCTACTGGATGCAAACGGCGGGCAGCGCTCCCGGCGGCTATCGCGTGAGCGTGTATGGTGGCGTCGGCTGTGGCCCCGGCCCATCGGGAACAACGGGCGCGACAACCATCAACTTAGACCTGTCTTCGCTCGGCGGAGCGTGTTTCTCAGCGACATGGCAGGTCGATGCGCTGGCCGCCGATGGCACAACCGTGTTGTGTTCCGACGCCATGACTCTGCCGCGTGAGGCGCAGGGCGATGACGATGATGACGACGACGGTACTCAGCCCTTCTGTGGCGATGGCACTTGCAATGGTGACGAAAATGCCAATACCTGCACGCCGGACTGCCAGCCATAACTCATAACAGCTAGGGTAGGGGCACAGGCATACGAAATATGTCTGCGCCCCTACAAAATACAGCGCTGTCACAAGCGCCAAAACCTGCAAAACAGGAGACGTTCCAATGTTACGAAAAACATTAACCGAGCCGCGAGTCATCCTGCTGATGGTAGCAGTCACCATGATCGCCCTCACCAGTGTGTTCATGGGCGGGGTCAGCTTCGCTCAGGGCGAAACCGTCCTCAACTATGGCGACAGCGCAGTGGGCAGCATCAGCAGCGCCGCGCCGTTGGTGGTCTATCGTTTTACGGGCGGCCCCGGCGACCTCGTGACCATTCGCGTCATCGGCTTGTCGTCGGAGCTTGACCCAAGCATCCTCATGCTTGGGCCCGCTCAAGAACAGCTTGCTTCCAGCGACAACGATCAGTTCAGCTTTGGCGCAGGCGATGCGCGTATCTCGTTTTTCCTGTCGCAAGCCGGAGACTATTCGATCATCGTCGGTGGGGCGCAGGGCACAGCGGGCGACTTCGTGCTGCGGCTGCAAGGTCGCGCTCCGGTCAATGCGGCGCAGATGGAGTTCAATGTTCCGGTGCGCGTGGACGTGCCCATCAACTCCGCGCCGCAGTTCTTCGCGTTCGAGGCGGATACCTCTGAGCCATTCTGCCCGACGACGCTGACCGTCACGGCTGAGACTCCCGGTTTCCAGTTCGCGGTGAAAATCCGTGACGAGAGCGGCGAACTGATGACGCAGCTTCGCGGCGGCAATCTGCAAGAGAACCGCACCACCGTTCAGGCGAACACGGGGCGCTATGAGGTCGAAGTGCTGGCGGCAGACCCGTTCACACAGGGCGCGGTGTTCCTGATTATCACCTGCGCCGACGAAGCGCCGATGTGCGATGCTTTGGGCGGACTAGCGGGAATAACCCCCAACGACAACGGCATCATTTCGACACCGCCGCCGCCAACATCAACGCTGCCACCGCCGGTCACAGGCGACGATGATGACGACGACCTGACACCGACGCCAACGCTGCCACCGCCAGTACAGGGTGATGACGACGATATAGAAATCTTTCCTATATGCGATGTCGATCTAACATCACCGCTCGATGGACTAGGCAACACTGATGTAGGCTTCTATTGGGAGCAACCAGTGGGCAATGCGCCGGGTGGCTATCGTGTCAGCGTGGTTGGCAACGGCCCTGTCTGCGACCCCGGCCCTACTACTGTCGTACCGGAAGGGACGTTCACTACGGTGCTGCTGCTTCATGTCCTCGGGCCGAACTGTTTCGAGGCAACGTGGTCAGTTGAAGCGCTGGCAGCGGACGGTTCAACCGTGCTGTGTTCGGAAGCAATCACCTTGCCAGTTCAGGCGCCCAATAATGGCGACGATGACGACGACGACGATGGTGGCTACTGTGGTGATCAAGTCTGTCAAGCGAGCTTAGGTGAAAACATCAACACCTGCCGGGTAGACTGCGCTCGATAGTAAACCGCAGATAAAGATAAGGTAGGGGCGACGCATGCGTCGCCCCTACAATGTCACTGATGTTTATAGCAACCGCCATTCATCGGGCGAGGGCAGCGTAAAGTCGTCGCCGCGTCCGATGAGCGGCATTGCTCCCGCCATCGTCATCCTTTGACCCATTGAACCTTTGTAATACGCTTTTTCTTATCCTTTATCTCTGCCCCTCTGCATCCCTGCGTTAAGTCTTTGCCTTAGCTGACAAGCTGATTGCTGACTGGCTGAAATGCTGCCTCGCTAACCACCGACAAACCGACGCTGATAATTTCATTCCCCGTTCCACTTGCCGCCAACACGGAAAAGCCTATAGTTAAATTACATCCACGATCACAGACATGGTTTAGACAGAGGAACAAGCTATGCGTCTCAAGAAATCAACCGTTGCATTCATCATGATGCTGCTCATGCTGCCATTGGTTGCATTGGCGGCACAAACCAAACCCGATGAAAGCCCGGCCTGTCCGGCTCTGGTTCAGCAGGCGCTTACGGCAGTTGGGACGGCTTGCGATGCGCTTGACCGCAACAGCGCGTGTTACGGCTATGATCGCGTGGCCGCTGTTTTTGCGCGAGAAGTGCAAGAAGAAGAGTTCTCACAGCCCTCAGACCGCACGTCGTTGGTCGATGTTCGGGCTATTCAAACCGCGCCATTAAATACCGAAACGGGCGAGTGGGGCGTAGCGGTGATGAACGTGCTGGCTAACGTGCCCAACAGTATCCCCGGTCAGGGCGTGGTGTTCGTGCTGCTGGGCAACGTCACGCTTGGCAATGGGGTAGAGCCAGCCGACGCCGTTCAGCCTGCCTCGCCGCCGCTGACCGTCTACACGACGACCTCAGCGCGCATTCGCAGCGGCGCGGGATTAAACTTCAACACCGTCGGCGGCGCACCTTTTAACACACCGCTTGAAGCTGATGCACGCTCGGCAGATTCTGGTTGGGTGCGGATTGTCTATGGTGACGCTCCGGCGTGGATTAGCACGATTGTCGTTCGCAGTGACGGCGACATTAACTCGCTGC
Source organism: Anaerolineae bacterium (assembly GCA_014379235.1). Taxonomy (GTDB): domain Bacteria; phylum Chloroflexota; class Anaerolineae; order Aggregatilineales; family Phototrophicaceae; genus JACMMD01. The sequence goes on along the minus strand of JACMMD010000907.1, from coordinate 217 downwards.
CCGTCATCGACGAAAACAGCCGCACGCCGATGCAGGCGTTCTACTTTAGCACCGGACTTGGTACGCCTGAATGCAGCGAAGCACCGCCCTCGACGCTGCTGGTGCAAGGGCCTGACCGACTCTCAGTTGAGCTAACTATGAATGGCGTCGACGTGACCATCGGCTCGACGATTGGGCTGCGAACGATGGACAATAACCGTGCTCAGTTGTTCGTGAT
>JACMMD010000906.1 GCA_014379235.1 Anaerolineae bacterium | reverse complement strand
TGTTCGTGCCGCAAGTAGGCATCATCTCGCCCAAGCAATTGGACATCGTCGCCTCGATTGAGATCGTGGTGTGGGTGGCCTTCGGCGGGCGCGGGTCGCTCATCGGCGCGATCATCGGCGCGGTGTTGGTCAATCTCGGCAAAAGCACCATCAGCACCTCTTACCCCGACATCTGGCAGTTATTGATGGGCGCGCTGTTCGTTGGTGTGGTGCTGGTATTTCCTAAAGGCATCGTCGGCTCGGTTAGTGATCTGGCGCGGCGCTTCGGACTTAAGTGGAATTCCCCGACTCTGCCGCTTCCGGGCGCAGTTGAGCCAGGACTTGATGTCAGCGAAACCGTATCCTCGGTGAAAGGCTAACCCTGATGAGCGACTGCATCTTAGAAGTCTCCGGCGTAACCGTCAGCTTCGACGGTTTCAAAGTGCTGGACGACCTTAATTTCTCGATTGGCTACGGCGAACTGCGTTTCCTGATCGGCCCCAACGGCGCAGGCAAATCGACGCTGCTGGACATTGTGACGGGCAAAACGCAGGCCGATAAAGGCAAGGTCACTTTCGACCAGACTGTGAACTGCGGGCGCGTGTCCGAGCATCAACTGGTGCGGCATGGCATCGGGCGCAAGTTTCAAACGCCGTCGGTGTTTGGCAGCCTGAGCGTTTACGAAAATCTCGAAGCGGCCATCGGCTTCAAGACCAACGTGTTCAAACTGGGCGGGCGGCTCTCCGGCCAACAGCGCGACAAAATCGACGAAACACTGGAGATCACCAATCTGGCCGAACGGCAGGATATTCCTTCCGAAACGCTGTCGCACGGCCAAAAGCAGTGGCTCGAAATCGGGATGCTGCTGGTGCAAGAGCCGAAACTCATGCTGCTGGACGAACCAGTGGCCGGCATGACCCGCCGCGAACGTGACCACACGGGCGAACTTTTGCAGCGTATTGGCAAGAACCGTTCGATCTTGGTAGTGGAGCATGACATGGTGTTCGTGCGCCAGTTTGCCACCACTGTGACGGTGCTGCACATGGGCAAGCTGCTATGCGAAGGGCCAGTAGAGCAGGTGCAAGCCGACCCGCACGTTATCGAAGTCTATTTAGGACGCGGGCATCAAGCCGCGTAGTGTCGAACTCATCGTAAACATATAATTTGTTGTAGGGGCGCAGCATGCTGCGCCCCTACCTAAAGGGATAACGGATAACCATGCTAACCATCGACGGATTACAAGTTGCCTACGGACAAAGCCGCATCCTCAATGACGTGTCGATCAACGTGCCCACGGGCGACGTGGTATGCCTGATGGGGCGCAACGGCGTCGGCAAAACGACGATGTTGAAAACCATCATGGGTCTGCTGAAAGCGCAAAAGGGCAGCATCAAGTTCGACGGCACGGACATCACGCGCATGTCGCCTCACAAGCGCGCACAGGCCGGAATTGGCTATGTGCCGCAGGGACGCGGTATATTCCCGCACATGACGGTTTACGAAAACCTGCTCATGGGACTGGAAGCGCTCAACGGCGACCAACGCAAAGCCAGCCGTGACTCGATTGATGAAGTTCACACGATCTTCCCGGTGTTGAAGCAAATGGGGCGGCGCGTCGCCGGGACGTTGAGCGGCGGTCAGCAGCAGCAGTTGGCCATCGGGCGCGTATTGGTACGGCGGCCTACCCTGCTCCTGTTGGATGAGCCTACGGAAGGTATTCAGCCCAACATCGTGCAGGAAATCGAGGATGTGATTTTGACGCTGCGGGCACGGACGGATGTTTCCATTCTGCTGATCGAGCAGTTTCTGGATTTCGCGCTCGGCATCGCCGATTACTGCTACGTGATGGAAAAAGGGCATATCGTTTCCGGCGGCGACGCGAAGGCGCTCGACCCGGAAATCGTGCGCGAGCATTTGTCGGTATAGAACAAACACTGTAGGGGCGAGGCATGCCTCGCCCCAAAATGCATCCAAGACCAAATATTTATGTCATTGCATGGAATTGGCAGAGACGGCGCGCTGCGGCTGACGTTCGCGCAGCAAAACGGGCGCACAACGCTGGTCGAGAATTACTCGCGTCCGCCGCTTCAAGTCATGCGGGCGCTGCGTGACGCGGCGGATTGTCTGTGCGTTTACCTGCTCAGTCCGACGGGCGGCGTGGTACAGGGGGATCGCTACCACATCGACATCTCCGTTGGCGCAGGGACGCGGGCGCTGTTCACCACGCAGTCCGCGACGAAAGTCTACCGGATGCCTGACGGCTGTGCGGAACAGATGGTTCGTATCGAGGTCGAGAGCGGCGCGATATTCGAGTTTGTGCCGGACGCGGCCATCCTGTTCGCGGACGCCGACTTACGCCAGCATATCGACATTACGCTGCATCCCGGCGCACTGCTGATTCTGCACGAAATCGTCATGCCGGGACGCTTGGCGATGGGCGAGCGTTTGCAGTTCCGGCGCTATATCAACCGCCTCGTTGTGCAAGACTCCGAGGGTTTGCTGCTGTACGATAACGCCGTGATCGAACCAGCTCATAATGATTTAGATGCGCTTGGCCGCTTGGAAAGCTACACTTGTTGGGGCAGCGCCTACGTGCTTGGCGATTTGGCCGCGTGGAACATCGACGCGGCGGCATTCTGTGAAGCGCATCACGCATTGTTCACGGCTGACGGCGCGATTGGGGGGCTGTCGCGCTTATACCGTAACGGGTTGTGCGTTCGTATGGTCAGCCAGCGCCTAGAGACGATTTATGCGGCGTTTCACGGCCTGCGCGATACTTTGCGAACGCAGCATCTCGGCTGGCCGGAAGCGCCATTGCGAAAATGATCTTGTGTAGGGGCGACACATGTGTCGCCCGCAATCTATCGGGCAAGGCATGCCTTGCCCCTACAGCACCAAATTTTAAGGGGGATTATGAACCTAACACCGCGAGAAAAAGATAAGCTGCTGATTTACGTAGCGGCGATGGTCGCACGAGACCGCAAAGCGCGGGGCCTCAAGCTGAACCATCCCGAAGCCATCGCTCTGATTACGGCGGAAGTGCTAGAAGGCATCCGCGATGGTCGCAGCGTGGCCGAGTTGATGCAGTTCGGGCGCACCATCCTCAGCCGTGCCGACGTGATGGAAGGCGTGCCGGAGATGATTCACGACATTCAGGTCGAGGGAACATTCCCTGACGGTACAAAGCTGGTCACGATTCACGAGCCGATTCCGTAGTTCTGAGTGAAATCAGGTTCGAGGTTCTAGTAAATACAGTTCTGAAGCTGACAAGCTGAAACGCCGTACTCGGCGCGCTGACAGCTAAAGGCTAATTGCTAAAGGCTAAGAGTAACCCATGATTCCCGGTGAATATTTCTTAGAAGACGGCGACATCATCGCCAACGCAAACCGTCCGGTGGTCACGCTGTTGGTGGCGAACACGGGCGACAGGCCGATTCAGGTCGGCTCACACTTTCATTTTTACGAGGTCAACTCCGCGCTGGACTTTGACCGCGACAAGGCTTACGGGATGCGCCTGAACATCGCGTCTGGCTTGACCACCCGCTTTGAACCCGGCGACTCTAAAACCGTCGAGCTGACCAGTATCGCAGGGACGCGCACGATCTACGGGCTGAACAATCGCGTCGATGGCAAGCTGGATAAGGAGTAAATTATGCCCCTACGTATTCCCCGCCGCGTTTACGCCGACCTCTACGGCCCGACCACCGGAGATCGTGTACGCCTCGCGGACACCGAACTGATTATCGAAGTGGAGCGCGATTACACCGAATACGGCGACGAAGCCAAGTTCGGCGGCGGCAAAACCCTGCGCGATGGCATGGGACAGGCTGCCGAGATCACCCGCGCTGATGGTGCGCTCGACCTCGTGATTACCAACGCACTCATCATCGACCATTGGGGTATCGTCAAAGCGGACATCGGCATCCGCGACGGTAAAATCGTCGGCAT
>JACMMD010000905.1 GCA_014379235.1 Anaerolineae bacterium | reverse complement strand
CGCTGTTGTCGTCGATTTTGAACAAGCTGCAAGGCGTCGATGTGTTGAGCGGCGGCGATGAGAACGGCCACGACAGCCCGGTTCCGGCGCGTGGTATCAACATCGTCCGTATCGTTCAGGCACAGGAAGAAGAACGCGAACGTTTAGCGCGGCAGATGCATGACGGCCCGGCGCAGTCGCTGACCAATTTCATTCTGCAAACCGAAATCTGCCAGCGCTTGTTTGACCGTAACCCAGAGCGCGCCGCCGAAGAACTCGGCAATCTTAAGAGCGCGGCCAGTGTCACGTTCCAAAAAGTGCGTGATTTCATCTTCGACCTCAGCCCGATGATGTTGAACGACCTTGGTGTTGTGCCAACGGTACGCCGCTATGTCGAATCGTTCAAAGAAAAGAATGACATCGACACGCGCCTCGATATTCTGGGCGAAGAACGCCGCCTTGAGCAGCGTTATCGTGAAGTCGTGATCTTTCGCGGCATTCAGGAATTGATGGCCCACGCCCGCGACTATGCCAACGCGACGCAGCTTACGATACGTCTCGACCTCTCATCGACACGTATCAAGATTTACGTGACCGACAACGGCGAAAGTTTTGATGCCGAAGCGGTATTTTCAACCAGTGGTGATAGTACAGTTGCGCGTGTCAGTGATTTGATTACCCTGAAAGAGAAATACGAGTTGGTCGGCGGAACGATGGCCATTACCAGCAAAGAAAATGATGGCTCGGAGGTGCGCTTGGAACTACCTGAGTCTGACATATAGACGGGAACATAAGCCGTCGGGCGCGAACGTCGAACCCGCAAAGCGCAGTGGCAATGTGGGCCGCGACATTGGTTAGAAGATTAAGACCTTTAGCCTGTTTGACTTTCGCAGCCCATAGACTACACTAAGTGAAGAACTTGTCCAGAATTGTTCGCACAAACTTACTCATTTCAGCGCCTGCTTGGCCTCAATCGAGGTGTTCGTTTGGCAGGGGGGGCGCACAAACTCGGAGGAACAGATGCGTGGTCGTGCATTAATTTTAGTTGGTCTTGTGGTACTGGTAATAGTCGTGGCGGTGGTAGTTCTAGCGCCGACGCTGTTCCCTTCCGCTCCGCCGCCCGCCGCTGATGGCACGGTGCAGCAGCCTATCGCCCAGAGCAACGAAACGCCTATTCCTACGGCGACACCTATCCCCTTCGTTGAACTCGTGATCGCTGTGCAGGAACTCCCGCGCGGCTTCCGAATTCCGCCGAACGCGGTAGAACTGCGCCCGTGGCCGGAGATTTCCGCGCCTTTCAACGGTATCACCAATCTGGAAGATGTGGTTGGCCGCGTGGCCCGTACCGATATCTTCCGTGAGCAGCCGATTCTCTCGAACATGATCGTTGATGACCTTACCGATCTTGCGCGTGTCGGCTCCGACGCGGCGGCCATTTTGCCGAGCAGCCTTGTTGCTGTCGCCATTCCGGTTGACCGCATCACCAGTATCGCCTATGCCATTCAAGATGGTGACCGTGTTGACGTTATCCTGTCGATGCTGTTCGTCGATGTGGACGAGTCCTTCCAATCGATTTCGCCGAACATGATTAACCTGTTCTCGATTACCGAAGAAGAAGGCGGCGGCACGACCATCGAAATCGAAGCCCCGATCACGGGACGCCCCGACAGCACCAGCCTCGGGCCTGCCATCATCAGCCCGTCTGAAGGCCAGCGTCCGCGTCTGGTGACACAACGTACTATTCAGGATGCCTTTATCGTCCACGTCGGTAACTTCCCGTTGGATGGCCGCTACATCGGTGTCCCGCCCACACCGACACCTGTCCCGGTAGAGCAAGAAACCGAAGAAGGCTCGACGCCAATCCCGCCGACGCCAATCCCCTACCCGGACATTGTGACGCTGGGTGTCACGCCGCAAGATGCTGTCGTGCTGACGTGGATTGTTGAAGCACGCCTACCAGTTACATTGGCGCTGCGCTCCGCCACCGATACGTCGCGTGTCCCAACGGAAGCGGTTACGATGGACTACATCATGTCCACGTTCGGCATCGAAGTGCCAGCCAAGCGTGAATTCGCCATTGAGCCAGCAGTTCGCTCGATCCGCCAGCTTCTCGGTGGCGAACGTATCGAACTGACCGGACTGGAATAACAACCGAAGCAGCATCAGAGCAGAGGTCGGAATGAAACGCAGCGTCGACCTATAAAAGAGCATTAATTTATCAGGGGCAGGGAGAAACCGCGTTTGCGCGACCTGCCCCTAAAACTTAGTAATAACCACAACACAATTGTCGGTTAAAATAAGTATAGGCTGCAAGCGAACAGCAACAGCGCGAACGAGAAGACCAGCGAACATAGGCAGGACAAATCATCTATGAACAGACCCAACGCACCTCATGGCGCGGGCGACATGATTACGATCTTACTGGTAGACGACATCGCTGAAACCCGCGAGAGTGTCAAAAAGCTGTTGGCATTCGAGCCGGATTTTAAAGTGATCGGCTCTGTCGGCAGCGGTCATGATGGCATCGCCATGGCCAAAGAACTCAAGCCCAACATCATCATCATGGACATCAATATGCCGGACATGGACGGCATTCAGGCCACCGCTGCGATCACGCAGGCCGTCCCCACTGCCGCTGTGATTATGATGTCCGTCAATACTGATCTTGACTACATGCGGCGTGCCATGTTAGCCGGTGCGCGCAACTTCCTATCTAAGCCCGTAGACCCCGACGAACTCTATAACACTATTCGTTCGGTGTACAACGAGCATAAGCGTATCGCGGATAAGTATCGAGAAATCGAGCAAAATCCGCTCATCGCCGCACAGTTGCAAGCCGCTAGCCAGCGTGGCGCTGAAGGTGCGGGCAACCGAGCCGGAAACATCATCGTCGTGTACAGTCCTCAAGGCGGCGCTGGTTGCACGACTATCGCCACCAATCTGGCATCAGGGCTGATGAAAGAAAATGTGCGTGTATTGTTGGTCGATGCCGACTTGCAGTTTGGTGACGTAGGCGTGTTTCTTAATCTGCAATCACAGACCAACGTAACTGACCTGCTGGCCGATGCGGACACCATCGACATCGAACTGTTCGAGAGTGTACTTGCGACTCATGACAGCGGACTTAAGGTTCTGCTGGGGCCGTCCCGACCAGAACATGCCGAAGAAGTCCAAGCCCGATCCGGCGCAATCTCACAAATTCTGCAAAAGATCACCAATCATTATGACTACATTGTGATTGATACCGCACGGCACATGGACGAACTGCTCCTGTCGCTGCTCGATCTCGCCACAAAAATCATCCTTGTGGGCACACCGACGCTGGCTTCGGTGAAAAACATTCGCTTTGTGCTTGACCTCTTTGATCGGCTGGATTACGGGCAGGACAAAATCATGCTGGTACTCAACCGTATGCATGATGAACGCCAGAAATCCGGGCGCGTCACCATCCCATCGGAAATCATCGAGAAGCATCTCAAGCGCCACGTCGAAGCTAAAATCCCGGTGGCGGAAACGGTTGTCCTCAGCGCCGTGAATAAGGGCGTACCCGTGATCGCCTCGGACAAAGACAAGAGCAAATCGCCGATCAAAGAGTTAATCGAACTGGCCGAACACGTCAATACCGTGCTGATGCCCGCGAGTGAAGAGGCCGCACCAGCAGAGGATAAGCGTTCGCGCAGTGGTACAGGGATTCGGCTGCCATTTGGCAGATAAGCAACCGCAATCATTGACGCGCTGTCACCGAGTAAGCTATCGCCAGCGCGATACATCTAAACGTTGTTAGGGCAGCGTTAGTTGAGAACAGTGATTTACAGGTTCAGAACACGTCATAAACGCAGCGATTAAAGTTTGAACTTGAAGCTGAGTTGGAGGATAAAGAATGTCGTTACTACGTCGAATTGAAAAAGGCGGCGGCGACGGTGGTGGTCAAGGTGGCAATCGGGGTGGAAACTCCGGCGGTCAAGGTGGCCCTCCCGGTAACCCCGCCGGGGCTGGCGCCGCTGGCCCTACGTCCGGCGATGAATCAAAACTGGACGTGATGCGTCGACGGCAGGCTGTCGCGGGAGCGCCAGCACGCGCCGATAACTCCTACATGGACTTGAAAAGCCGCGTTCAAAACCGGCTCTTGTCTGAACTCGACCAGTCGATGGACTTGTCACGCAAGAACGAAGTCCGCACCCATATCGAAGAATTGTTCAACGCCATTCTTTCCGAAGAAGGCATGGTTCTGTCTCGCGCAGAACGGCTGCGTTTGTTCGAATCCATCGTCGCAGAAATTCTCGGTTTCGGGCCGCTTGAGCCGCTCCTGTCGGACGAGTCCATTACTGAAATCATGGTCAACGGCCCCAAGAATATTTACGTCGAGCGCAAAGGTAACATCACCCGCGCTAACGTGTCATTCGAGAACGACGATCATGTGCTGCGTATTCTAGATCGTATCGTAGCGCCGCTTGGCCGCCGTGTAGACGAAAGCTCGCCACTGGTGGACGCTCGTCTGCCAGATGGTTCGCGTGTGAACGCAGTCATTCGTCCGATTGCGCTGTGCGGCCCCACGATCACCATCCGTAAATTCGCCAAGAAGCCGTTCACGGTTGACGATCTCATCAAGTTCGGCTCGTTGACACCGGAAATTGTCGAATTCATGCGCGCCTGCGTAATGGCCCGCTTGAATGGCATCATCTCCGGTGGTACGGGTTCGGGCAAAACGACTCTGCTGAACGTTATCTCCAGCTTTATTCCCAACGACGAGCGTATCGTCACCATCGAAAACGCCGCCGAGTTGCAGATGCGTCAGGAACACGTCGTCACGCTGGAAACTCGCCCCCCCAACATCGAAGGCAAAGGCGAAATTACCATCCAAGACCTCGTGGTCAACAGCTTGCGTATGCGCCCTGACCGCATCGTGGTCGGTGAGTGCCGTTCCGGCGAAGCGCTGGACATGCTTCAAGCAATGAACACGGGCCACGACGGTTCGCTGACCACCGCGCACTCCAACAGCCCGCGTGACACGATTTCGCGTCTGGAAGTGATGTGCTTGATGGCTGGTATGGACTTGCCCGTGCGCGCTATCCGTGAGCAAATCGCCAGCGCGGTAGATGTCATCTGCCATCAGGCGCGTATGCGTGATGGTACACGTAAAGTCACGAACGTGACCGAAGTGCAAGGTATGGAAGGCGACGTTATCACGATGTCCGACATTTTCGAGTTCGAGCAAACGGGCATCGAAGGCGGCAAGATCATCGGGCGTATCCGTCCGACTGGTTTACGTCCGCGCTTTATCGAGCGTATCGAAGAGGCCGGCATTCATCTGTCGCCGCAGACCTTCGGTATCGGGCGTTACTAAACGACGCACCCTATTGTTCAATACGTATAGCTACAGCGGGAAGCGCGCTGACCATTGGTTGACGTGCTTCCCATAAAAACTCTACAATATGCATAATCTTAGCCTATGGAGGTCATGACCGAATGACCGGAGATCAGCTTATCATTCTGGGCCCCGCTTTCCTGATCGCGCTTGTAATTCTGGTCGTTGGTGTTCGCAACGTGCGCTCAGAGAAAGACCTCATCGAGGAGCGCTTAGGGCGCTACGAGCAGGATCAGCAATCATTTTTGGAGCTTCGACAGGAAGAAGAGGCCGTTGAATCGAAGGGCGCGCTCAACAACGTGCGTGATGCCTTCGACAACGCCCTGCAAGAGCGCACGTTTGGCAAGAAATGGCGTCAGCAGCTTGCCCGCGCCGACCTCAAGCTGACCGTAGCCGAGTTCGCCGCCCTGCACGTCGTGGCCATGATAGGCTTCTTCATGGCGGGCTTCCTCATCCTCGCTCCCGGCAATCTCGTTTTCGCCATCATCGCCGGTTTTATCGGCTTTTTTGCGCCGCGCATGTATGTCTCCCGCGCTACTGGTCAACGCCTCATTCGGTTCGAACAGCAGCTGCCCGATACGCTCGGTCTGTGGGTAAACGCCCTACGTTCCGGCTTTAGCGTTTTGCAAGCGATGGAGGCTATTTCCAAAGATGCGCCCGAACCAACCGCTACCGAATTCAAGCGCGTGGTACAGGAAGTTCAGCTCGGTATTGACATGGAAGAAGCGCTCGAACATTTGCTAGCCCGTGTCGAATCCGAAGACCTTGACCTCGTTGTAACCGCCGTAAACATCCAGCGTGAGGTCGGCGGTAACTTGGCCGAAATTCTCGACGTGATCTCCAATACCGTTCGTGAGCGTATCAAGCTCAAGGGCGAAATCCGCGTACTCACGTCGCAGGGTCGCTTCACGGGCTATCTCATCAGCGCTCTGCCGATTGCGTTGGCGCTGTTCCTGATGG
>JACMMD010000904.1 GCA_014379235.1 Anaerolineae bacterium | reverse complement strand
TCCGGCGAATGATGGCTGTTTCCGCCCGTTGGAAGTGGTGTGCCCCGATGGATTGGTGATTACCGCGAAGCGGCCTGCGCCTGTTTCGACGTATTGGGAGACGATGGAGTTCGCCGCCGATCTGGTGTGGAAAGCGCTTGCGCCGATTGTGCCCCAACATCTCACGGCGGGGCATTTCTTGAGTGTATGCGGCACGGTGGTTTCTGGCGTTCATCCTGACACGGGTGACCTGTTCATTCTGGTTGAGCCGCAGGCTGGCGGATGGGGCGCGGGTATAGACCGGGACGGTCAAAACGGGCTGGTGTGCATCGGCGACGGCGAAACTTACGTTGTGCCTGTAGAAGTGGCAGAGACGCGCTACGGCGTGATCGTCGATCAGTTCTCGCTGAGTATCGCCGATGGCGGCGCAGGACGTTATCGCGGCGGGCGCGGACTCATCCGCGATTATCGCATCACGTCCGAAGAAGCGCTGGTTACGGGGACGTTCGGGCGCTTCAAGTTCCTGCCGTGGGGCATGAAAGGTGGGCAGATCGGTTCTCCCAACTATATGGAGATGATTCATGCCGACGGCACATCGAAGATTTTCGGCAAGACAGCGCGCTATAAACTTAAACGCGGCGAAGTGGCGCGCTTGGTCACGGGAACAGGCGGCGGTTATGGCGACCCGAATCAGCGTCCTGATGACGAGATTGCGCGTGATGTGCGTGATGGTTATCTCACACCAGAAATGGCTGAACGGGACTACGGCGTAACAGTTGATGGGCGCGGTAATGTCAGCCGAACACGGCGCACACCGGGCCGTGCTAGCGCGGTGAATACGGCATCTACGCAGCGTGACGATGTTCACCCCGATGACAAACGCGAGGCCGTGTTGAGTGTTCTGCGCGGGCAAACGACAGCTTCGACGGCGGCGGCAAAGTTGAACGTTGGACGCGATGATGTTGAACGCTGGATGGATCAATTTTTGAATGCGGGTGCGGGCGCGCTCGGTGGTTCGGCTGGGCGAAACGGGGACGGTGAACTGCGCGAACTGCGGGCGATAGTACGCGACCTCGCCGATGAAGTTTCCAGCTTACGCCGTTCGCTGCGCGATGGGCGTTAGGGTAGATAGGAACAGGGATCGGGCATGACATCAAACGTGGCGACACTCATCCTTTTGATACTCATTTTGCTGGTGGCGGGCTGGATTATCATCCGCCTGTATTCGCGGGCGTATATCAAAACGACGGCGGCGACGGCGTTCGTGCGGACGGGCGGCTTATTCGGGGCACGCTCTTCACAGCCGATGGTGGTCATGAACGGCGCGGCGTGGGTGTTCGGTTCTCTGCATCGTATCAAGTGGGTGTCGCTGGAAACCATGACCATCGAAGTGCGCCACCTTGAAGAGGACGCGATTGTCACCAACGATCCGCAGTATATTGACCTCGAAGCGCGTTTCTTCATCAAAGTCGGCCACAATCCTGAGAGCATTGGCATCGCGGCGCGAACCATCGGCGGCGAAACGGTGGATGAGGGGCGTGTGCGGCGTTTGATCGAGCCGAAGATCAACGGCGCGGTGCGTGATGTGGCTTCGACATTTAGCCTGAAAAACCTGCTCGACAATCGCGCTGATTTCATTAAGCAGGTTCAGGAACGTCTGCGCGCTGACCTTGCAGAGAACGGTCTTGTGCTGGAAAGCGTCAGCATTTTGACGCTGCGCCCGACGTTGCAAGGTCACTTTTCGACAGAGGACATT
>JACMMD010000903.1 GCA_014379235.1 Anaerolineae bacterium | reverse complement strand
GGAAAAGGGCAGGTCAGCTTGTTCAGAGAGAGAGCCACTTCGATTGAGCGCTTCTACCTCGCGGAAGGCATTCTCTTGATAGTCTTGCAGCGCCACTTGCAGCCGACGTTGGCGCACGCTGTTGGTCAGGTCGCCGCGAGTGCGCTCTAACACGCCGCGCACGATGTCGGTGTGGCGGCGCAGTCCGCCTGTGATCGCGTCGGGAAAATCGAAGGTGATGAGCTGATCGTAGATTGCGTCCATGTAATTCAGCAGACGTTCAGCGGCCTCGCTGTTGTCTTCCTCACGGCGCAGTAAGTCGAGGATGAAGCGTCTCAGTTCGGTGGCGGCTTCGGCTAACCCGTTGAGATAGGTGTCGTTCTCTACGTCGAGGTCTTGGGGCGATGGCAGGGGATGGCCTCGAACGATGGCATAAGTGGCGAATGCCTCGACGACTTCTTTGAGCGCGTCCTGTGTATAGCCCTGATAGTACAGGTCAGGATATTCAGAGACGGCGCGGCGAATGTCGGCCACGCCTTCGCGCACAAGGTCGAGCTTGACCTCAACCGTGTCCCAATCCTGACGATGAATAGCACGAATCGACTCGGCGCAGCTTCGGATGAGTTCGCGTGACGTAGCAATAGCGCGGTCACGGGAGGCGCTTTTGGCGGTGAAGGCGGCGCGGATGCTGTCCGCGATCTGGATCAATTCCTCAGCCATGACTTTCACTCTCGCTTTCGTCAGTCTTGATGCCGCCAAAAAGCTGATCGGCTAGAGAAATCGGCTTGGGCGGCATACTGATTTCGCCGTGTTTTTCTTCAAAGCGCTCAAGGTTGGTTTTAAGCGCATCTAGAAATGATTTTGCGTTAGCAGGTGTCATCACGATCCGCGTTTGAATACGGGCACGCGGGTCGTTGGGCAGAACCTGAATGAAGTCCATAATCACTTCGCTGTGCGTGTGGCTGACCATGACCGCGTTAGAGTAGGTCGCATTCAAGTTATTGGGCATTTCCAGCCGAAGCTGGCGCGGCTGTCCCGGCTGCCCGACGTTCGGGTTGGGATTCGGATTGGGTTGAGTCATCAATTGCTCCGTGTTCTATACACCGAGCATTATAACGCTAGAAATCAAAAGCGACCCGAAGGTCGCTGTTTGTAGTGCTGGTCTTAAAATGGGATATCATCAACGGCTGTGGGCGCAGCGCCACCGTATTCGCCCTGACCGCCGCCGTCATAATCGCCTTGACCACTGCCGCCTGCACCACTGCTGAGGAAGCGAACGTCACGGGCGCGGAGTTCGAGCGAGGCGCGCGGCAGTCCGTCTTGACCTGCAAAAGCAGAAGCGTCGATAGTGCCAATCACCATCACCTGACGGCCCTTGCTGAGATAGTTATTACATGTCTCAGCTTGCGGCCCCCACACGGATACTTTGAACCATGTTACTTTCTCTTTTTTCTCGTTTGTCTGGCGATCATTCCAGACTTCGTTGCAAGCAATCGTAAAACTGCAAACTGCTGCCCCACTTTGAAGATACCGAAGCTCAGGATCACGGCCCAAGTTACCAACGATGATACATTGCTGGAAGGACATTGCTCACTCCTTGCGCCCGAAG
>JACMMD010000902.1 GCA_014379235.1 Anaerolineae bacterium | reverse complement strand
TCGTTGCCGCCATCGAAGGGATGAACCAGATCAGCGGCCCAATGAGCGTGCCGATCAGCGGAATCAACACCATGCGTCGCGCGTCCTTGTCACTGCGCGTCATGAGATACATCGTCGAACGTTCCATGTTGTTCTCGTCGGAAAATTTCAGCCACAATGTACCGATCACCCAGATCAGGATCAGTTCCGGTCGGGCGAGTTCCGTCCAGTTCAAGTGCGCTGACGGGACTTTGTCCAGTAAACCGCCCAACCCGCCGATCTCCGGTCGCGCCAGCACCATGATCGCCGTCGTGAGGGTGATTGTGACAATGAGAAACGCCTGCACGAAGTCGCTCGCCAGCACCGCCCATGATCCGCCCGCGAACGCCACCAAAGTCACTACGACGCCTAGGATGATGAGCATGTAACTCATTTCGATATTGAAGACCGCCGACATGAAGACGCCGATGGCATTCAATCCGACGCCGGAAAACAGCAGCAACAACGGCAGTTTGATCCATGTGTAGAATTGTTCGTTGAACGGCCCATAGCGCAGCCGCACCGCTTCCATCCAGGTGATGACGCGCATCCGGCGAAAGCGCAGACAGGTGAACCAGATCGCGAACAGCAGCGCGAAGATCGTCGCGTAAAACACGCACAACACGAGCAAACCGGACTCATAGACCTTGCCCGCCGCGCCCGTGAACGTCCACGCGCTGAAACTGAAAATCCACGCAGATGCGCCCGTGAGCCACCACGGCATCGCGCCGCCCGCGCGGAAATAATCCGACGTGTCCTTGCTCATGCGCCGGAACACCAGCCCGATGGCCAGCATGAACACGAGATAAAAGCCGATGATGATGTAGTCGTAGAGGGTGATCATGAGTTGGTTGGTTGGTAATCAAAAAAGTCGAAATCTGCGACCACGTTCGTCCCGCCGACATCTTGCGCGCACACGCCGATCATTGCGCCAGTGAAACGAAGCGTACTGCCGTAGTCGTCCGAGAGTTTGGAGAAGTCGAGGGTCAGTCCGATGTTCTGCCATGTCTGCCCGTCCGGTGACGCGCTGAATTGCAATCGCTCGCGATTGACTGCGGCGCGCAGAAAAACCTGTTTCCATTCGTTGATGACGATCTGGCTGTCGGCGAGTTCGTCGTAAATGCCGTCGTCCGTCAGCACGATGCCGAGAACTTTGCCGAGCTTTTCGTCATAGGTGACGCGCAGATAATAATGCTGGCGCGTGTCGTAGTAACAAATCAACCCTGCCATCTGCGTGAAATGCGTGGGCGTAACTTCCAGACGCGTCTCGGCGGTGAATTGAAAATGCTGAACCCGCCGCGCGATCAGGCTTTGCTCAAACAAGGAGAACAAAGAATCGCGTCCGCATAATCGCAACCAGCCGGGACGCTCTGAAAGCGAGAGCCATGATTCATCCACCGGCACACGCAACGAACTCCAATACACATCGAGGATGGGCGAATTGAATTCATCGCGGCCCTCTTTATGTGGTAGCAGCTGACGTGAGTCGGCTCTAATTTCCTTTGCGGGGAAATGGAGCGGACTCACGTCCGCTGCTACAATT
>JACMMD010000901.1 GCA_014379235.1 Anaerolineae bacterium | reverse complement strand
GGGATGGCCGGTCACGTCGAATACCACGTCGCACAGCCAGCCGTCGGTTAGCTCAGTGATCGCTTCAACCGCGTTTCGCACATCGACTTGCAGCGTATGAGTCGCGCCGTGCTGTTTGGCCAGTTCGAGCCGACTGGCCACAGGGTCGATGACGATGATTTTGCGCGCTCCCGCCGCCGCGAGATACTGCGTCACCAACTGTCCTAAAATCCCCAAGCCGACGACACACGCCGTCTCACCGAACCGGAAATCCGCCCGCCGCAGCGCGTTCTGCGTGGTCACGGCGAGGCTGCGCCATGTGCCGTCTTCGCTGCTGATGGCATCAGGCAGCACATAGCCCTCGATGCCTTCGGGAACGTTACGTCCCACCAGCGCCACGTTATAGAACTGCTGATGCGTATCATAGCTGGCGATTCTGTCGCCAACTTTGACACCGCTTACATCTTTGCCAACCTCGATCACACGCCCGACTATGCTGTAACCGGGGCGGAACGGGTACTTGACCCAATCGGACCAATTCGTGCCCGCCTCGAACACTCCGCGCAAACAGTTCAATTCTGTGCCGATGCTGACCAGCGACTTCTCCGCCCGGCACAGAATATCGCCCTCTGCTGGCGGCGCGATTTCTTCATCCCAGACGGCGATTTGTTCTTTTTCAGGAAAAACGATGAATTTTGATTTCACGCTGCCCCGCCGTGATGCGCTAGAGTTATCGTTATATGAAACCCATACATATTCTAACTAGGAAACTTAAATAACCACTCCTCCGCTTTGTCGACTTTTACAATAGCACAAATGATCGGTTTCATATATTTAGTATAAGCTATGTACACTATCTTAACGCTTCAATGTAAGCATGACCGTACCCGCCGAACCGCCGCAGCCTATCGTCACCGCCTTTAAGGACGAGCTGACCGGGCGTGGCTATGTCGAAGGTGAGAACATCACCTACGCCTATCTCGAAGCTGGTACGCCGATTCAATCGTTCGTCGATCAGGGTGTCGATATGATCGTCACCTTCACCAATGGGCAAACCACCGAAGCGCTGGCCGCAACCGAAACCATTCCCGTAATCGGGGCGCGCTTCACTTATGCCGTAGAGTCCGGTTACGCGGAAAGTCTCGCTGAACCCGGCGGCAACTTTACTGGCGTAGACATCGGGCCGCTTGCGCCGCAAGCCATTGAACTGATGCTCGAAATGTTCCCCGAAACGCAGAAGATTTATATCCCGATGCAGATTGGCTACCCCACCGCCGAGATCGGCATCCCGCAGATCGAACCCATTGCTGAAGAGCATGGCGTTGAACTGCTGGTCGAGCGTTTTGAAAATGCCGACGGTGTTGAAGCAGCCCTCGAAGCGCTGCCTGAAGATGTCGATGCAATTTTCACATTCGCAGGCAGCCTGACAGCATCGGTGCCGTTGATGGTCGAAACCGCCACCGAACGCGGCATCCCCTCTGCGGGCACGGCAGGCGAAGGACTTATCCTCGTCTATGGCGCGGATAGTGTCAGAAATGGCGAGTTGGCCGCGGGGCTGGCCGATCAGGTTTTGAAGGGCGCAAATCCCGGCGAGCTTCCGATCCAGTTCGGTGAGTCGTCAATCATTATCAACTTGCAGTCGGCTGATGCCGCAGGCGTGGAAATTGCTGACAATTTCTTGACCCGCGCCGATACGATCATTCGCGCAGAAGCATAACCCGGACTAAATAGGGTCAGCGCATGGGGCGAAACCTCTATGTGCTGACCTTAAAGAACAGGTAAAACCAACCGATGTTCACGAAGCTAAACACTCGACTAACGGTCATTTTTATCGCTCTGGTGCTGATACCCAGCATCATTATCGCCGTGATTTTTGCGCTGCGTACCTACAACGACCTTGTGGCCGATTCTATTCAAGACCAGAGCGAAGCGACTCAGCACTTCGCCAGCCTGATGAACAACACCATCTTTGACCGCGTTGACGAACTCAAGCTGCTCGATCAAGCCTTTCAGTTCGAAGCACTGCCGGAACAGCAGCAAGAAACCCTGTTGAACAACCTGATGGTTGACCGCCGGGCCTACGAGCAAATCACCGTTTTGAATCCTGATGGCAGCGAACGCTTCAACGTGTCGCGGTTCGATACTCGCCTCAACCCCAACAGCAATGACGACGTTACGCGAGACGTATTCGATGCGGTTGTCGAAAGGCAAGATGTCCAGTTTTCCAATATCAGCTATGACGCGGTGAGCGGTGAGCCGTTCCTGACGTTCGGTGTGCCCTACATCGACCTGCGGAGTGGCGACATAAGCGCAGTGGTCATCGCGGAGTTTCGTTTCCGCTTGATCTGGGATCTGGTCAGCGAGCTTCAAAGCCGACCTGCCTATGAGAAATTCACCATCTTTTTGGTGGAAGACTCCGGCATCGTCGTGGCTCATGCCAATCCGTCGATTGTTCTCAGCCGCAGCACCTTCACCATCCCTGCTGAGAACGGCATCACGCAAGGTCTCGGTGGTGAAAACTCGGTGCTGGTCAGCCAACAGCTTTCGGCGGGCAATGTCGATTTTACAGTGGTCAGCCAGCAGCTTACGGCAGATGCGCTGCAACCGATTGTCGATACACTGACGAACGTAAGCCTCGTGACATTGGCGGCGCTGGTCGTGGCCGCGCTGGTGGTTGCGTGGGTGGTGCGGCAGGTGGTATCGCCAATTGAAGAACTCTCGAAAACCGCGCAAACCATTCAGGCGGGCGATCTCGCTGCTCGCTCCAGCGTCCGCAGCCGTGACGAGATCGGTACACTGGCGCAGTCGTTCAACGACATGGCGACGCGGCTGCAAAATTTCATTCAAACGCTGGAAGAGCGCGTCAATGAACGTGTGCGCGACATCAACGTCGCCTCGAAAGTTTCGCAGCAGTTGACGACACAGCTAGACCGCAATCAACTGCTGTCCGACGTGACGCAGTTAACGGCGGAAGCCTTCAACTTCTATCACGTTTCGATTTTCCAGTACGATAAGCAGGAACAGTTGTTGACCTTGCAGCAGGGTGTCAGTGAAGTCGGCAAGCGTTTGATCGAAGCCGGAAAATCGTTCGACATCGACGCGGCGGGCATTGTGCCGGAAGCGGCGCGCCAACTCGAAGCGGTGCTGGTCAACGATACGGCGCAAGATAACACGCACAGCTTTAACCCGCTGCTGCCGGACACCAAGTCCGAACTGGCTGTGCCGATCATCTATCAGGGCGAACTGCTAGGCGTGTTGGATTTGCAGGACGTTAAAGCCAACCGCTTCCAGAGCGCAGACATCCCCTTGATGAAAACGTTGGCGGAACAGATCGCCATCGCCGTCAATAACGCACAGCAGTTTGAGGAAGTGCAAACCGCGCAGAAAGCCGCCGAACGCTCCGACATGGTGAAGTCGGCTTTCTTGGCCAGCATGTCTCACGAACTGCGTACCCCGCTCAACGCAATCATCAACTTCACGCGCTTCGTGGCTAAAGGCTCGATGGGCCCGGTCAACACCGAGCAGCAAGAAACCCTCAACGAAGTGGTCGAAAGCGCCAAGCATCTGCTGAACCTGATTAACGACGTGCTGGATATGTCGAAGATCGAAGCCGGTTCGCTCAATCTGTTTATCGAGGACAACATCAACTTACAGACCATCATTGATCGCGCTGTCGCGGCGGGCAAAAGCCTGATCGGAGATAAACCCGTCCGGCTTGAGGTGGAGATTGACGAAACCCTACCCCTGATACGCGGAGATCGTCAGCGTATGCTGCAAGTTCTGTTGAACATTATCAGCAACGCCTGTAAATTCACCGAAGAAGGCACGATCAAGCTGCGCGTCTATCAACAAGAGGACGAAATCCTCTTCGCTGTCGAGGATACGGGGCCGGGTATCGCGCTGGAAGATCAGGCGAAGGTGTTTGAAGCCTTCAAGCAGACCTCAACCGGACTGCGGCAAGCGGGCGGCACGGGTTTAGGAATGCCGATTTCGAAAAGTTTGGTCGAAGCACATGGCGGGCGGCTGTGGTTGGAAAGCGAAGTCCACAAAGGGGCGACTTTCTACTTCACGCTGCCAGTCGAGTCGCAGCTTGCCGCCATAGTGCTTACGTGATGAGTGGAGTGAAAAACGTTATGCAAGAACTACCTGTCATCTTGTACGTCGAAGATGAAGCGCACAGCCGCAAAGTGATGCGACTGCTGGCCAACGATATTGGTGTGCCGCAGATCACCATATTCGAGGACAGTGTAGACTTTATGGAACGGGTTGAAGCGCTTGATCCCAAGCCTGATCTGATTTTTCTGGACATCCACTTGAAGCCCTACACAGGTTTCGAGATGCTGCAAATGCTGCGCGAGTCGCGGAATTTTAGCGATACACTGGTCGTAGCCATCACCGCCAGCGTGATGAACGAAGAAGTACAGCAGCTTCGCGTTGCAGGTTTCGATGGCTGCCTCGCCAAACCGATTGATATGGATACGTTTCCCGATACCCTGCAACGTATCATGAACCGCGAGGAAATCTGGCGTATCCTCGGTTGAGTGAAAAGGATTTTCAATGATTCTCGACGGAAAGCGCATCTTCATCGTCGAAGACAACACCCATAACCGCGTCGTATTTCAGATGACGCTGATTAGCAATGGCGCGACAGCAGAATTTGATCGTTGGGGGCGAGACGCGCTGTGGCGCTTGCAAGCCTTCGGCAAAACTGATCTCATCATATTAGACCTGATGCTGCCAAGCGGCATGTCCGGCTATGACATATTCGACGAAATCCGCACACTTCCAGAATACAACGACGTGCCGATTATCGCCGTCTCGGCCACAGACCCGGCGATAGCCATTCCCAAAACACAGCAAAAAGGTTTTTCGGGCTTCATCGCCAAGCCTGTAGACGACGAGCTTTTCCCGCGGCAAGTTCTACAAATCATTGCCGGAGAACGCATCTGGTATGCGGGTCGTGACTTTATCTTTGATTGACGGCCAAATCATGGCCGTCGTATATGCAATTTCGATACGAAGGAGATTTTCATGAGCAAAGCTCATGCGCTTATCATCGACGATAACGCCAAGAACGTCAGTGTTCTGGCCCGATTGCTCTCCGAAGAAGACGTGAGCAATACGCAGGTGATGCACCCCAAACAGCTTGAGGCCGCATTAACGGTACTGCCAGACATCCACCTCGTTTTTCTCGACCTTGAGATGCCGGGAAGCAGCGGCTATGAAGTGTTAGCGCTGCTGCGCGCTGACAGCCGTTTTGACGCTGTGCCAATTGTGGCTTATACCGTCCATGTCAGCGAGATCAATGTCGCGCTGCGGCACGGATTTGACAGCTTCTTAGGCAAACCGATTGACCCTGACAAGTTCCCCGAACAACTCAAACGCCTATTGAACGGTGATGCCGTTTGGGAAACGGCCTAGTTTTTTGACTCTATTATCCGTCGGGGCGGACAAATGACCGCCCTG
>JACMMD010000900.1 GCA_014379235.1 Anaerolineae bacterium | reverse complement strand
CAAAATGACGAAACGGTGCTGGTTTGCCAGCATCTTTATCTGGTGCGGCGCAGGAATGCCTGATGTTTCTGCGGACTAATCATGAAACCGTTTGAATGCTGAACTCCGAGAACTCCATCGAGAAGCCATCGCCGTCGGGCGTAGCGGTCATGATGCCCACTTCGAGCGACGGTTCTTCGGTCAGGTAGCAGTGGCGCATCATCTGGAAGTTTTGGCCATCGAGTGAGTAACGCACTTCGAACGCTTCGTTAAAGCGCGAGACACGCAGCCAGAATGCCGACGGGTTCTGCGGCATGGGGATCACCGACCAGTCGGAGAAATCGCGGGTGACGACAACGCTGGCCTGCTGAACGTCGTCCACCAGTTCGACGCCGCACTTCAACCACGTCGTTTCATCGAGGCGTACCATCAACCCGGCCTGATCGTAGAGCGCCTTGTACTGCCCGACGATCTTGACCTGCGCGACGAAGTTGCCCTCTACCGCCTGCGCGTAAAAGTGACCGTTGTCGCGGATGAAGCCGTAATGCGTCTTGCGCCAGAAGTCGGTTTTGGGTGCGGACATCACGCTGATCGTGCCGTCTTCCTCGCTCCATTGGGGCGGCTCGTTGTACCAATGGGCGGCGCTTGGAGTTGGGGGCATGTCTGTGTCACCTTTGCTGAATCATCGCACGTTTGCGCGTAATTGTAGCTTACGAGTTCCGCGCCTCACAACGCTAGCTGCGCTGCTTTCTGTATAACGGCGATGGTCATATAATATAAACTAATCGCTCGAAATCGGAAATTGAAAAAGGGGAGAACTATTATGCGGCGAGTTCGTTTGATTAGCGTGCTGCTATTGTTCTTGTTTCCTTCGTTGGCGCTGGCACAGGGTGATTGCCCTGTGATTGTCGAAACGGCGCTGGCGGCGGCAAACACGTTTTGTGGCGGCGCGGGCCGTAACGAGGCGTGTTATGGCAACGTCTTGCTGACGGCACAACCGCAGCCGGGTGTCAGCGATTTTCAATTTGAAGCGCCCGGTGATCTCGAAAGCCTCACCGACATCCAGACGATGCAGCTAAGTTCGCAGATCGCGGAAGAGGGCGTGTGGGGCATTGCGCTGCTGCGCGTGCAGGCCAACCTGCCCGATACGCTGCCGGGTCAGAACGTGACGCTGCTTCTGTTTGGTGACGCGCAAATCGAAGACGCCAGCAATGAAGCTGAGGTCGCGTCCCGCATGGCCGGCGAACTGCCTGCCGACCCAGAAGCTACCGCCGAAGCAGGTACGCCACCGACTGCTATGCCAATGCCGACGATAGCGGTTACAGCCAACGGTGGTGCCAACGTGCGCGCTGGCGCGTCTACCGAAGCGGGCGTGGTCGCGGGGCTGACAGCAGGACAAACGGCTACGGCGGTAGGCCGTAATGAGGCGAGTGATTGGCTGCAAATCCGCCTCGATGATGGCACGATGGGTTGGGTGGCGACACGGATTGTCACCGCCGATGGCGATGTGGCGATTTTGCCCGTCACGCAGAGCAGCGGGAACAGCGCTGGCTCGTCCGGCACGTCTGCTGAAGCAGCGGGCGGCGAAATCCGCTTCGGGCAAGTCATCACAGGCTCGATCAATAACGCTGCGCCAGAACAGAACTTCACCTTCGCGGCTGAGTCAGGCGATGTGGTTACGATTACGCTGGAAGGCGGCGGGTCGGGGCTTGACCCCTTTTTGGAACTGCTCGGCCCCGGTGGCCAAACCATTGCTGTCAACGACGACAGTGGCAGCTTAGACTCTGCGATCCAAGGCATGACTCTTGGCGAGAGCGGCAATTATACGATTGTCGCCACGCGCTACGAAGGCGGAAGCTCAACGGGCGCATATGAACTGGCGCTCACCCTTGACTCGGCGGCGTCTTACGGGCCGATGCAGGCGTTCTACTTCCGCACAGGCATTGGCGATGCGCCCTGCGCCGAAGCGCCGGACAGCGGCATCCTCGTACAAGCACCGGGCGGCGCGGGTGTGGTCAACCTGCGTGTGAACGAGGTCGAAATCCAGCTTGCGTCGTCGGTCTATCTACAGGCGCAGCCTAACAATGACATGATTATCAGCGTCATCGAGGGTCATGCGCGGGCAACGGCGTTCGGCGTATCGGTGGTCGCGCCTGCGGGGACGCGCATCCGTGTGCCGATGAATGGCCGTCCGGCAGCATCCGGGCCGCCTGTCGGGCCAGAGTCTTATGGCGACCTCGGCCCGCTGCCTGTCGATAATCTCGCAGAGCCGATTGAGATCGCCGAACCGCTGCCGGAGTCGGAGCTGGTCAACATCGGCGTGGTCGAGATGACGCTGACGTGGAGCGCGAACGCTGACCTCGATCTGCACGTTTACGAGCCGAACGGCGATGAAATCTGGTTTGGCAGAACCGTGACCAGCAGCGGCGGCGAATTGAGCAGCGACGAGAATATCGAATGTGTCGGCACAGGCAGTTACACCGAGACGGTTCAGTGGCCTCGCGGCGGCGCGCTATTCGGTGATTACCGCGTGAGCGTCGATGTCTTCGATGACTGCGGTGTTGGCAATCCGAGTTGGTCACTGGTGGTCAACGTGGACGGTGAAGCAGTCGTTTCCGAAGAAGGTTCGGGCAACGCCGAGTTCCCCTTCACGCGGTAACTATCCTCTAAATTTTCGTTGGCTGAGAGCGCGGGGAAAGGTTCGCGCTCTCAGTGATTTCTCACCGCCACGTAATATATTCGCAAGGAATATATATTAACAT
>JACMMD010000899.1 GCA_014379235.1 Anaerolineae bacterium | reverse complement strand
GTAATCATCGGCTATAATCGCATTTGATAATGCGTAACCTCATACGGAATGTTTGATGCGTGACGAGCTAATCGGCAAGCATGTCGGCGGCTATGAAATCCTCGGCCTCATCGGGCACGGGGGCATGGCTACCGTTTACAGCGCCCAACAGAAGTCGATGAACCGCACGGTGGCCATCAAGGTGCTGCCGCGTCAGTTCATGAACGACGATACCTACATGCAGCGCTTCAACCGCGAAGTCAAGATCGTCTCCACGCTCGAACATCGCAACATTGTCCCGGTCTATGACTACGGCGAACACGAAGGCCAGCCGTATATCGTCATGCGCTTTATGTCCGGCGGCTCGGTGGATGACCTGTTGGCCGAAGGCCCGCTCAAACTCGACAAGACCGCCAATATCATCGAGCAAATCGCTCCGGCGTTGGATTACGCCCACACCAAACAAGTGCTGCACCGCGACCTCAAGCCAAGCAACGTCTTGATGGACGACGATGGCGGCGCATACCTGACTGACTTCGGCATCGCCCGTATTTTGGGCGAACCGAACAATACCAACATCACCACTCAGGGTGTCGTTGGTACGCCAAGCTATATGAGTCCCGAACAGGCGCAGGGTCAGCCGCTGGATGGCCGCAGCGACGTGTATTCGCTGGGCGTGATGCTGTTCGAGATGGCCACCGGACGCCGCCCATTCGAGAGCGATACACCCTACAGCATCGCCGTCATGCAGGTGACGACTCAGCCGCCCGCGCCGCGCTCATACAATCCGAGCATTCCGGCGCAGGTTGAAAGTGTGATCTACCGCGTCATGGAGAAGCAGGCCGTCAAGCGCTATCCTGATGCAGGCGCGCTGTCTACCGCGCTCAAGCAGGCGGTCAACGGCCAGCTCGTCAGCGTCGATGACACACAGCCGGGATTCCCGCGCCCACAAACGCCCTCGCCTGCCCCTGTTCGCAGCGCTGCGCCCTACGTGCCGCCGCTGTCGCCACCGCAGCCCCAAGCACAGGTCGCGCCGCGCTCCTATCCACAGCAGCCACAGTACACACCGCCGCGCGGCCCGTCCGCGACATCGGGGCAAATCGCGGCATCGTTCCGACATCGACGTTTGCCAGTACGCAAGAATAATTTTTGGATGAACGTGGCCATTGGCGGCTTGATCGGCTGTGGGCTGTTGACGGTAATCGTCATCGTCATCGCGCTGCTACTCGGCGGTTTTCCCGATGCGGCAGGTGCGATCTTCGCGCTGTCCGTGCCCACCGCGACAGCCGAATTATCCGATTTCCCATCCAGCGCCATTCTTAATCAGGGCAATGGCAGCGTTGGCGGTGATGGCGGCATCCGCTCCACGCTCGACCCCACCAGCGAGGCCGCTCGACGGCGCTTGTTGTCTTCGACCAACACCGTGTCCGAAGCGGGGGTTGCGCCAGCGGTAGACGATCTGGAAATCCTTGCCACCTCGCAGCCCACAGAGCGCCCGATCACGCTGCAAGAAGCCGCCAGTCAGGCAGGCACAGCCATGGCCGAAGCCGTGCCAGCGGCGACAGGGGTACTCGGTGTGGGCGAACGTGAGCCGACGCTCACGCCCATTCCCGCCCCCGTCCAAACCGCGTTTAGCTCCGGCGGTCTGGCCTTCTTCGATGACCGCGACGGAAACTTCGAACTGTATCTCCTCGACCTCGACAGCGAAACCGCACAGC
>JACMMD010000898.1 GCA_014379235.1 Anaerolineae bacterium | reverse complement strand
CAGTGGGGAACTTCAAGGGCATGTGGTGTAGGGGAGGGTTTGAAACCCGCCCGCTTTCCGAGACCGTCAAGAAGAAAAGCGTGATGCTGAGTAGGGGCACGGCATTGCCGTGCCCCTACAAATGGCTTTAGCTAAAGGCTGCGCCGGAGATACTCACCCGTGAGTGAATGTTCTGAAGCGATCAACTGCTGCGGTGTGCCCTCGAAGATGACTTCGCCGCCCTTGCTGCCGCCTTCCGGCCCCATATCGATAATCCAGTCGGCGTTCTTAATCACGTCGAGGTTATGTTCGATCACGATCACCGTGTTACCACCATTGACCAGACGGTTCATGATCGCCAACAGATGCCCGATGTCCGACATATGCAAGCCCGTTGTCGGCTCGTCCATGACGTAGATGCTGCCTTCTTTGTGCAGTTCGCTGGCGAGCTTGAGACGCTGGCACTCGCCGCCGGAAAGGCTGCTCAAAGGCTGGCCGAGCGACAGATAATCGATGCCGACATCGCTCATAGCTTGCAGCTTGCTGACAATTTTCTTGATGTCGAAGAAGTCGAGCGCCTGCTGCACCGTCATTGCCAGAACGTCTGAGATTGATTTACCGTTGAATTTATAGGCCAGCACTTCGTCCTTGAAGCGCTTGCCTTCACAGATTTCGCAGGGGGATTTGACCTCACCCAGCGCCGCCAGTTCAGTGTAGATGACACCCAGCCCCTGGCAGTTTTCGCAAGCCCCTTCGGAGTTGAAGCTAAACAGCGATGCGCTGACGTTGTTGGCCGTCGCAAAGGCTTTGCGGACATCATCCATAACGCCGGTGTAGGTGGCCGGGTTGGAACGGGTCGAAACGCCTACTGGGGACTGGTCAATCACCACCGCCTCAGGGTGCTGGTGCAGAAAGACTTGGTTGATGAGCGAGCTTTTGCCCGAACCAGCCACGCCCGTCACAACCGTCAGCACACCCGTTGGAATTTCGACGCTGATATTCTGCAAGTTGTTCACTCTGGCCTTGGTGATGGATAGTTTGCCCTTTGCTGGGCGAAAACTATCTTTAATCGGCAGCGACTTCTGCATATGTTGGCCGGTCAGGGTGTCGGCGTGGAGTAAGCCAGCGTAGCTGCCTTCGTAAACAATCGTGCCACCACGATTCCCCGCCTTGGGGCCGACATCGACAATATGATCGGCTACAACGATCACATCGCGGTCATGTTCGACCACCAGAACCGTGTTGCCCCTGTCGCGCAGTTGTTGCAGCAGTTCGTTGAGGCGGTGTATATCGCGGGGATGGAGTCCAATACTGGGTTCGTCAAAAACATACATCACATCCATCAGGCTGCTGCTGAGGTGTTTGACGATTTTGACGCGCTGCGATTCCCCGCCCGATAAGGTGTCGGTTTCGCGGTTGAGGCTGAGGTAATCGAGACCAATATCAACCAGATATTGCAGGCGCTGGGTCAATGTCTCGAGGATGGGCGCCGCCGTCGGGGCTTTGATTTCTTTGACGACACCCAGTAGTTCCCCCACTTCCATCGCGGACATCTGGGCAATATTGCGGCCATTAATCTTACAGCTCAGGGCCGCCTGATTCAGCCGAGCGCCTTTGCACAGCGTACACGGGCCGAAGGTCATGTAAGGTGCTACCGATTTCTGAGTGCGCTCCGAATAGGTTTTGACATCGCCGGTGATGTACTTTCTGCTGAACTTGTCGATGATTCCCTCGAAGGTCATGTTCACGGGTTTGCCAGCCATCTCTATTTTGACCTTATAGGGCTTGCTGTGCAGGAGCAGTTCCATTTCTTCATCGGTGTAATCAACCAGTTTTTTGCCAGTATCGAACAACCCTGACTGGTTGAGAATACTCCAGCCCCAGCTATCGACGGCATACTCCGGGTACAGAATCGCGCCTTCGTTGAGGGATTTGGATGTGTCGAGAAAGACATCCAGATCAACGCCGATCTTGCGCCCAATGCCGTTACATTCGGGACACATGCCGCGCAGGTCGTTGAAGGAAAAGGCGATAGCGCCCCCAACGTAGGGCTGACCCACGCGTGAGAACAGCAGTCGCAGTACGGTGTAGATGTCCGTTATCGTACCCATCGTCGAGTGTGATCCACCGCCTAAGCGCTTCTGATCCACCACAATTGCCATACTCAAGTTTTCGATAGCGTCGGCATCGGGTTGGGAGTAGCGTGGCAGGAAGCCGCGAACGAACAGGCTGAAATTTTCGTTAAGCTGGCGTTGGGCTTCGGTGGCGATGGTATCGAATACAATCGACGACTTGCCCGAACCCGAAACACCCGTGAAAATGGTGATCTTCCGCTTGGGTATTTCCAACGAAACGTTCTTGAGATTGTTCTCTCGCGCTCCCCGAATGATGATGTACTCTTGCTGCATCTCGCCTCCACTGAATCCATTTGGACAGATTGAATTGACCCGCATATTTAATTATAAGGGGTTGGTGTCCAAGTGGAGGGTTTGAGGAAGGACAGTTGTAGGGGCGTTCAATTGAACGCCCTATAGAGAGCACCGACTAATCAGTTTACTTACGAGGCTGATGCAAAGCGTGAGCCATCTCGATTATGTGGCTGATCTGGCGGATGATGGCCTGCGCGCGTTCTTCCTGTTCGATCAACCCCACCAGCCAGCGGTCAGCGATGATCTGAATCGGTTCGTCCTCTGATTCAGGGACGGTCAGCGCTTCGCGCAGGTTCTCGGTTTTGCCCGCGTCGAAATGCAGCATCATCCGCAAAATCGCCATGAGGCTGTAGCCCGACTGCACGAGGGTACGGATCACGCGCAGGCGTCCGAACTCTGCCGTTCCATACAAGCGGTACAGGTTCACGGGGTCACGCGGCACATCGATCAAGCCGTTGCGCTCCCAGTTTCGCAGCATATCGACGGTGACATTGAGATGCCGCGCCGCCTCGCTGATGTTGACGCGCTGGCGCGGCCTATCCATCAGATGACCGGCGGCCCAGCGTTCGAGGAACTCAATGGCCGATTCAGCATAGGTTCGTTCGGTACGCACAAAAGCCAGATGCTGGTATGCCCGTTCCATCGCCATGCCTAGATCGCCATTGGCCGCGCTCTTGACCATCTCTTCAAGCTGCGGTTTATCACTCAGGTAAGGCCAGCGAATCGCCATAATAGCCAGACGAGCATATTCCATGTGCATGGGGCTGTACTGGCGATAGCCATTCTTGGCGCGAGGTATTGGCGGCAAATAGCCCCACTCCTCGTACAGCCGAACCGTGTTGACGTGGACGCGGAGTTCTTTGGCGATGTCGCTGGTTTTCAAATATCTTATTTTTGATGCCATGCTCGAAAGAACTTCGCTATGCTGACAACTCGCTAGAGTATAGCCGCCGCGCCCTAAACCCTACAAGGGGCGTACCACCCTTGTCTTTAGCAATTTTGTTCGAAAACTCTACAACACGTAACAAAGGTTTGGCCACAATTTACTGATGACTGGTTGCTGCCTACTGCAACTCCCACGACATAGCGTGGCTGCCCTGAAAATCGGGGCTTTTGTCGATCAGCACTTCGTAACGTCCGCTCTGTGAGATCGGTATGGCGACGCTGTTATCTTCGGTGATGGTCGTGCGATACTGCCAGACAACATCTGCATTTCCGTCTG
>JACMMD010000897.1 GCA_014379235.1 Anaerolineae bacterium | reverse complement strand
GTCAGCGCGTGCTTGATGAGCGATGCATTATGCGCTTGCTGCGCGTCCGCGATGTATTCGCGCTGACGAGAATTATGATATTCCATCCAGTTGTCAATCATGATGTTGCCCCTCTGTTTGCGACGTGTGTCTGCGGTCAACAGAGATAAGTATCCCAGAGAAGGCGGCGATTACCATGCGTCTTAGGACGGAACTTGTATTGGCCACATGACCTATATTGACCTAGTCCACATGGCCAGCAAGAGACCGTAGGGGCGACCCGGCTAAGTCGAATCGGTGCTAACCCAACATCTTGGGTCGCCCTTACAAAGGTGTAGAATTCCCAAGAAAAATAAAACTCTTTTCCTTGTACCTTTGTCCCTTTGTACCCTTGTGATACGCTTTTTTCCCTGCGTCTCTGCCCCTCTGCCACCCTGCGTTAAGTCTTTTCCTGATACCTGACTGCTGATCGCTTACAACTTCACCAATCCGCGCTGTGCGGCGATGGCCACCGCTTCGGTACGGTTGCCCGCGCCGAGCTTGCCGAGGATAGCGCTCACGTAAAATTTGACGGTGCGTTCGCTGATGAACAAATCGCCCGCGATTTCTTTGTTGGGCTTGCCCTGTGCCAGCAAGCCTAAGACTTCCGTCTCGCGTTCGGTCAGCGATTCCTGCGGCGGCTGATCGTCGCCAGATTCGCCGCTGATGTGCCGCATCAGCTTTGAGGCCACCATCGGCTGTAACAGCGACCCACCCTGACTGACCACGCGAATGGCCTGAAACAGTTCGTCACGCGGCGCACCCTTAAGTAGATAACCCTTCGCGCCAGCCTGTACAGCCCCGACAATGCGCTCGTCGGTGTCGAAGGCGGTGAACACCAGCGCCCTCACCTGCGGGCTTAATTCGCGCAGTTTACGCAAAGCCGCGACGCCATCCATCTCCGGCATTTCCAGATCGAGCAGCACTACGTCCGGCTCTAACGCGGCGCACTGCGACACCACTTCCAGCCCATTCGCCGCCTCGCCCACCACCTCAAAATCCGGCTGAGTGCCGAGCATGGCCACCAGCCCATCGCGCACGACGGGATGATCGTCCGCCACCAGAATCCGAATCGGGTTCACCGTCGCCATGTTTACGCTCCCTTATGCGCCAGCGGAATCGTCACTTCAACTCGTGTGCCCGTGCCGGGATCGGTGGAAAGCGTCAAGCTGCCACCGAGCAAACGAGCGCGTTCGTTCAGCCCAACCAAGCCATAGCGCTCCGGCGAAATCTGTACCGGATCGAAGCCGCGTCCATCGTCCTCGATGACCAACTGCACCTGCTCCGCCGTCGTCGTCAGCGCCACCGACAGATGTTTCGCGTTCGCGTGTTGAATGACGTTGGCGATAGCCTCTTGCGCGATGCGATACAGCCCCGCTTCGAGCGCCACAGGCAGTGGTTGATCGCTGCCAGACACCTCGAACGCCCGTTGCAGACTGCGGCCCGAGATCGTCGTTAGGCTGTCGATCAGCGCTTTGATGGCCTCAGCCAGCGAACGCCCTTCCAGCGGCGCGGCCCGCAACTCCAACACCGAACGCCGCGCTTCTTCCATGTTGGCCCGCGCCAGCGTCAGCGCCTGCCGCACCGGACGGCGTAAACGCTCAATATCGGCGTTGACTTCCAGCAGCGCGTCGGCGGTTTCCAGTTGCAGCGAAATCGCCGCCAGTCCTTGCGCCAGCGTATCGTGAATCTCCCGTGCCAATCGGTTACGTTCTTCCACTGCGCCGAGCCGTGTGCTGTGCGCGAACAGCCGCGCCCGCTCGATGGCAATCGTCAGCAGGTCGCCAACGGTGTACAGCAGTCGCAAATCATCCGGCGACAGTTCGCGCCAGTCGACGCTGGCCACGTTCAAAACACCGAGCTTCTTATCGCCATGATACAGCGGGATGCTGGCATGATATTTGAGTCCCGCCGTGCCATCTTCCAACCAGCGCAGCCGCGTACAGGTTATCACGCCGATGTTATCCGCGCCGGCCATGTCGCCCGCACGGAACGCATCGAGGCAGTAGCATGTGCCTTCCATGCGCTGCGGCACGGCCAGCGCGGGCGGTAGATTCTGCGCCGCCGCCAGATAAGCCGTGCCGCTGTCCTCACGCAGCAGCCAAATCCAGCTCGTTTCGAGGTCGAGCAGTTCAGCTACCTGCGCCAGCACGGTACGCAGCGCGTCAGTCAAATCGACTTCGCGGTTGAGCGCGGCGGCGATGGCGTTCAAAATCGACAGTTCACGATTACGCCGCTTGAGTTCAAACGTCGCCGTCGGCGTGACCCGTTTCGCCTCACTCGCAGGTGATTGTTCTTTCGAGGGTTTACGCGCTGCCATAACCTGTTAGCTGCTCCATCCGCAGCGGCCAGCCGGACTGAATCCGCGCTTCAATCGCATCCCATTGAGGGATAACCTGAGCGACACTGCCCGCCTCAACGAACGATGCCGCGACAGCACACGCCCGCCGCGCAGCATTCGAAGGCGACAAGCCGCGCAGCAGGGCCGCCAGCAAACCCGCATAAGTCGCGTCGCCAACGGGGTCGCCAATCTCACTCATGGTCGAGGCAGAGTCGCGCTTCGTCACGCCGTAGGCCGGCGACCACACCAGCGCGTTTGTCCACTCGTCAGCGCGCAGCGGCAGCCGTTCCAGCCGTTCAAGTCCCGCATGAGCCGTTTGCAGATACAGCCCTAACGAGCCGAGCTTGAAGCCTATCACCACCGGCCCCAGTTCGAGAATCTGCATGGCCAACCCTGCCAGATAATCAGCGGTCAGGTGCGTCGCGTAGTGCGCGCCCCATGCGTCGTAATCGGCGCGGCGGAAGATGTACAGCGCATCGATGATATTCGGCACAAAAACGTCCACGTAAGGCAGTGTACGGCTGAGTATCTTCAGCCAATCGACCTGCACTCCCGGCGGCGGCATACACATATCCAGCGACGTGACCACTCCGGTGGTTTTCGCCTGCTGATAAATCGCGCCGAGTTCTTCGCCGCTGTTGGCTAAAAGCTGTGGCAGGAGTGACGGATAGCCGAGATGGAACAGTTTCGCAGTGCCGAGCAGCGCAAAGTTTACGTCGCTCATGCCGAAGGTGATATT
>JACMMD010000896.1 GCA_014379235.1 Anaerolineae bacterium | reverse complement strand
TAGAGATACCCGCCAGCGCGTACACTTTGCCCTCGGTGTCTTTCAACGGGAACTTCGTCGAGATGTAGGTGTGCAGCCCATTATCCTGCGGGATGAGTTCTTCTACTTCTTGCGCGATGCCGCTTTCGATAATGGCGCGGTCAGCCGCCGTGATGGAGTCCGCGATTTCCTTCGGGAAAATATCGTAGTCGGTCTTGCCGCGTGTGGTCTCGTCCTTGATGTGGAACAATTCTTCATAACGGGTGTTGATGGTGATGTACTTGCCCTGCGCGTCTTTCAGGTAAATCACCGCAGGCGAGTTGTCCAGAATAGCGCGCAGTTGTTCGCGGCTTTTCTCCAGCTCTTGGGCAGATCGCCGCTGTTCAGTGATGTTACGGGCGATACCCAGTACGCCGAGTACGCTGCCGTCCGGGCCGTAGAGCGGCATTTTCGTCGTGTCGAAGATGTGTTCCGAACCATCAGTGTAAATCACGAAGTCATTTGGATTGTGCAGCGTTTTCTCGTTTTCGAGGACGGCGCGGTCATCGGTGCGCCAGCCGGAGATACCGCGTTCGGGATCGCCATCGACCACGAAATCGGGGACACCGAGTTCGTAGTCGGTCTTGCCAAGCATGTCTTCCGGCGTGCTGGCAAAACCGTTTTTAGCGATGGACGTATTGGCAAGGGCCATGCGGTAATCGCGGTCTTTCAGCCAGATCCAGTCCGGTGTCGCGTTTATGACGCTGTTGAGAAGCTGCTGCGAACGCTCGGTTTCTTCGAGTGTCGTTTGCAGCTTTTCGTGGCTTTCGGTGAGTGCCTGTTCCGCCGCTTTCTGTTCGGTTACGTCGCGGGCGATGAAGTGGATCAGCCCGTTGGCGAAGTCTGGCACGGCTTTCCACGAAATCCACTTGTATGAGCCGTCTTTGCAGCTATAGCGGTTCTCGAACGAGATCACTGGCGCGCCTTCCGCCATCTTGGCCGATTCGGCCAGCGTCTTTTCCACGTCGTCCGCATGGACGAAACTGACGAACGGCGCGGCTTTCAGTTCGTCGGGGGTATAACCGAGCGTGGTTTCCCATGCGGGATTGAGATCGACGAAGTAGCCATTGAAATTGGCCGAGCCGATGAGGTCGAGCGACATGCTATAGATGCGGTCAAGGCGTTCAGCGGTTTTCTGTTGAACCGCATAGGAGCGCGCATTTAGTACGGCGACTGCTATCTGACCGGCCAGCGTTGTCTGAACGTTGGCTTCATTCGTGCCGAAGCGTCCCGCCTGTTCCGACTGCACGTCCAGCACACCTAGAACTTCACCGCCGACGATCATTGGCACAGCCATTTCAGCTTTCGTATTCGGCAGCAGATCGTTCGGTAGGAAGTCGCGTTCTTGCGTGATGTCGTTGACGATAACGCCCTGAGCGCTGCGAGCGGCGCGCGCCACCAGCGACTGTTCGCGGTTGAGGGGGATGCTGTGACCACGCGCCTTCATGGTGCGTCCGGTTTCGCCCGCGCCTGCGGTCAGCACAAGGTTTTCACGCGCTTCATCTAATAGATAAACATGCGCGTGATACAGCTCAAAACTCTCACGGGTGAGGTCAGACACGCTT
>JACMMD010000895.1 GCA_014379235.1 Anaerolineae bacterium | reverse complement strand
TCCTTCCGTATCCACAATGCCAGCTCCGCAGTTGAACCTTCGCTCAAATTTGATATAAATCTGGTCGGCTTACCTCAAGCTGCAACAAAAAATGCCATACCCTATACGACTTAACCTTCTCCTATTTGCATCATAAGTAATCATGCTTCCACAGCCTACACCTTATTACCACATCAACGCCCTGCTCGATGATTTGCTCATTCAGATAAGAGCCATACTCGATGACAAACTGGTTGGTGTGTACCTGACTGGTTCGCTCGTCACGGGCGATTTTGACGCCGACATCAGCGACATCGACCTGCTGGCCGCCATCACCAGCGACCTGACTGAGACCGAGTTCAGCGCGTTAGAGCGAATGCACAGCGATTTCGTGGTGCGCTATCCACAGTGGGATAACCGCATCGAGGTCTTGTACTATTCGCTGCACGGATTAAGAACCTACAAAACCGAGCGTACCCCGATTGCAGTCATCAGCCCCGGCGAACCGTTCCACTATCGGGAAGAACAGGCGGGCATCGACTGGCTGATGAACTGGCACATCATCCTGAATCAAGGCGTGACGCTGTTCGGGCCGCCGCCGAATACGATCATCGAAGCTGCTACGACAGCGGAGTTTATAGAAGTGGTGCGCGACCATGCGCTGAGTTGGCCTAACTGGCTGACCGATGATAGTCATCGCGGCTATCAATCTTACGCCATCTTGACGCTGTGCCGCGCCATGTACGCGATCAAATACGGGGAACAGGTGTCCAAGCTTCGAGCGGCGGAGTGGGCGGCAAACGAGTTTCCGGCGTGGGCGACGCTCATTAAGAATGCGCTGGTGTGGCGCAAGGCGGCGGTGGGCAGCAAAGCACAGGTCGATCATGCGGCGACACTGCCCGCAACGCGGCGCTTTCTGGCGTTTGTGGTCGAACACATTTCGAGTATGAATCAGTAGGGGCGCAGCATGCTGCGCCCCTACGTATTTACTTCACTGCGGCGAAACTACTGACTTGCCGCGCCGATGGTGATACAGGCGAGGCAGGTGTTGTTCGGGCGAACAATCGCAAAGCCGGCCTGCGGGTCTGCACCGTAGAGCGTCGAGTCGATGTTCCACACGATGAACAGACGGACGCGACCCGTTTGCCGTGCCAGCGTCACTGCCTGCGCCAACCAGTCAGCTTGTTCCTGCGCGGACGTACTGGCCGCCCATTCGAAGCCTGCTGGCAGCGGGCCGTAGCCTTCCGGCGACAGGTAGCCGATCTCGGTGAAGCACAACTGCTTACCGGGGAAGGTGCTGCCGTACAGATCGGTCATGCCGAAGAAGTAGCGCGAGTAATGGCTGCTGTTGCCACGCGGGTCGCCACTGCGCTGGTTCGGCGGGACGATGCCTTCGTTGTAGTGGATGCCTACGCAGTCCATGAAGTTGGCCGCGCCAGCGTCACGCATCTGGCGGATGAACAGGTTGTCATCGCAGCCGTTGACCGTGCAGCCGCCGAAGAAGCCCGTCGGAGCAGGCGCACCGCTGATGACCAACACGTTCGGATTGGCTGCCTTGATCGCCTGATAAGCCGCGCTCAACATTTGGGTATAGTTCGCGCCGCTGATCTGGCCGGCTGGCCATTCACGGTCAATGTTCATCTCGTTCCAGACTTCAATCGCGTCGGGGTTCAACGCCGCCACGCCGCCGAGGAAGGTGGCGAAGTCCTGATAATACTGCGTCGGGTTGGCGGCCAACTGGGCCGGGTTGCCGACGATGCTCAGGAGGCTGTTGAAGCCACGATTATCCGCCGCGCTGATCGCGCCTTGCGCGACGCTTGGCGAGTCGCCTTGGTTGTAGCGCACTTGGCTCTTGGCCCACGTCATGCCCGCGCCGCGCATCTGGTCAGGATACGAGAAGCTGAAGACTTGGCCGCCAGTTGCAAAGCCGCCGGGTGGGGGCGGGATCGGAGTGCCACCGGTAGGCGGAGGTGTACCACCGGGCGGAGGCGTTCCACCCGTGCCGCCGGGGATAGTCAGGCGTTGGCCGACGAAGATCAGGTTGATGTTGGTGATGTTATTGGCAGAAGCAATCGCCTGAATGGTCGTGCCGAAGCGCCGCGCCAGTATACCGAGCGTATCGCCCGGAACAACGACGTAGTTCGAGGGCACACCTGTACCCGTCGGCGGAGGCGTACCAGTGCCACCACCGCCGGAGATAATCAGCGTTTGGCCAGCGAAGATCAAATTGACATTGCTGATGTTATTGGCGGAAGCCAATGCCTGAATCGTCGTATTGAAACGCAGCGATATACGGAACAGCGTATCGCCGTAAACGACGGTGTAGGTCGTCGGTCCTGACTGCGCTTCGGGGCTTGCGGAAACGGTCACGCCTACTGCCAACAACAACAGCAGCAGCACACTTGAAAAAATAACGATAGAACGGCGCATGTAAGCTCCTTTCTTGAGGTTAGAACAATCCGCCGGGGTCAAGAGGCTTTAGCAACCCTTCGCCCCGGCAGATGTCTAATAAGTCGGAATAATCAGGGTTTGCCCCACGTAAATCAAATTCGGATTCCAGATGCCATTGGCTGAGGCGATGGACTGATAGGTCGTGCCAAAGCGTTGTGCAATCCGGTTCAGCGTGTCGCCATAGCCCACTGTGTAGTAAGTTGTGCCATAGACAGGTGGCTGCCAAGGCGGTTGGTAGGGTGGCGGCGGCTGATATGGCGGATGATGCTGCGGCGGCGCTTGATAGCATGATGGAATGTAAAGCGACTGGCCGACGTAAATCCAGTTCGGATTCCAGATATTGTTCGCAGATGCTAACGCATGCCACGACGTGCCATACCACGCTGCGATTCCCGCCAGCGTTTCGCCATAGCCGACAGTGTGATAGCAGTCGCCCCACGCAGACGCGCTGCCAGCGCCTAGCGCCAACAGCAGCGTTAACGCGCAGAAAACGAGGATAAAACGGCGCATGGGTAAATCCCTTTCTTTCTAAAACTGCGCGAACGAATCGAAGACCTGCGTCACCTTTGCTCGTTTTGAAATAATCTTCCCCCTTTGGATGCGCTACTGTTCCATTACAGGCTAGTGTTGAGTGTAGCACGAAACAATCAATTGCGCCCAAACCCATTACAAACCTACTATTCGTAATTGTCGAAAGGCAAGCTAAGGCTATTTCGGTGCACATCTAAAATGTCTACCGTCACTAAACTTCGCACTTTAGTAGAAGTGCCCACTACGGCTCATTCCTTTTTGGTTGAGTCGTCAAAGTGGACAAAGCTATTTAGCGCTTGCGATGGCTATTTGGTTAATAGTGACAACAATCAAGGGGTCGGAGTCGGTTATTTTTGGTAATGATGACTAACAATGCTGCCCTTATACTAAGCAACTTCAACGATTTATCAGTCATTAGAGGCAAACCATGAACGATTCACTGCGCGACTTTCTACAAATTCCATACGATGAGCTTGAAGAACTCAATCTCGAAATAAAGGAAAAGCGTCTTAGCCGTACTCCTTTAGATAAGTTCCGCGAAGATCACATGAAGCGTCTGACCGACGAAAAACGCATCAAGGCGGTAACGGTTTGCTTCACCGACCTCGAAGGTCGCCTGCATATGCTGGATTATGACAAGAAATTCCTGCTGAAATCTGCCGACAATCTGACGTTTGACGGCTCATCAGTGCGCGGCTTCTCGCAGCAATCCGAGTCCGACCTGCGGCTAGGTATCGACTGGGCAGCGTTTTATTGGCTGCCTGCCGACGTATTTGGTTCTGGCAAAGTGCTCGTGTTTGGCGAAGTTTTGGAGCGCGATGGCAATCCCTACCCCGCTGACCTGCGCTCGATGCTGAAACAGTTCAGCGCTGAACAATACGAAAAAAGCGGCTACACCTTCAACCTCTCCAACGAGATCGAAGGCTTCGTATTCAAGGGTAC
>JACMMD010000894.1 GCA_014379235.1 Anaerolineae bacterium | reverse complement strand
CAAAAGCTGCGCTCATAAGACCTTTCCCTTAGAATATGCGAATGTACGTACAATATAAATCGAATAATGTTAAATGACAACGGGAGAATTTTAACCAACGAAAATGTGGGTTGTACTGTACTCATACTTGTCGGCACGATAGTAGCTAGTGGTGAATTCGATCAGATGTCCGCTGTCCAAGAACGCATTTGTCTTTACTAGGAGCAGCGGGTCGTCAACCTTGATTTTCAGAGTCTTCGCTTGAAACTCATCCGCGACAACGGCGCTTACGGCATGAGCGATTTGGCTAATCACCAATTGAAATTCGTTCGACAGCACATCATAGAGCGAGCGCTTGTTGTAATCGAATGTTTCAATGCCGGGGCACAAATCGGCTAATATCGTCGTGGACTGCAATCCAATCGGCTGACCGTCGCCAAGCCTCAAGCGCGTCAAATTGAAGATACGCGCTCCCAATCGTACTCCCGCGACTTTTGGCGAACTCTGGTCGATCACCGCCGTTGATGCGTCGATGACCTTCGAGCGCGGCTTCATACCCATGTCCGCGATCTGCCGCGTAAAGCTGCGGTCAAGATAAAACTTCATCTGATCGGGCATCAACTTGACGAACGTGCCGCGCCCGGCCTGCCGCGCGATAACGTCTGCTGTCGCAAGACGCGACATCGCCATGCGGATCGTCTGGCGGCCCACGCCATACACCCGTGACAGTTCAAGTTCAGGCGGCAAAATATCACCCGGTTCTAGCTGACCCGATTTGATGAGGCCACGCAGGTCATTTTCGATCTGGTGATAGAGCGGTATCGGGCTTTTGTGATCGACAGCCTTGAACGTTAGATCGTTAATATTGACTTGTTTCGTAACCATATGTTTGAGTTTCTTACGCCTCTTAGCGCTCAACCGCCGCCCTAAATTTATTCAACTCGACGGTTGGCACTTCGGCATCCAATCGTTATAATCTCGCCCATGACAAGGGTAAATGTACGTACATTCAGAGTTTCGAATATATAGGCTCGACTATATTCGATTGTATTCTTAATTCGTTAATTTCCCAAATGTGTGAAACGTTCAAAATAGAAATTCACATGCGAAAAGGATATTTCTAATGCACAAGATTACTATGCTCGGTACGGGACTCATCGGCATGTTTTACACGATGGCATTGCATGGCAACCGCAGCGCGGATCGCGTCC
Organism: Anaerolineae bacterium; assembly: GCA_014379235.1. Taxonomy (GTDB): domain Bacteria; phylum Chloroflexota; class Anaerolineae; order Aggregatilineales; family Phototrophicaceae; genus JACMMD01. The sequence goes on along the minus strand of JACMMD010000894.1, from coordinate 4,672 downwards.
ATACCGTATACTCCCGCACTGAGGAGCGTGGGCAGAAGTTCGCTAAAGAATGGGGCATCCCTAAATCGACAACCGATATGCGCGCCGCGATTGAAGACCCCGATACGGATGTGGTCGTCGTTGGTCTGCCGAACAACCTGCACGAGCAAGCCGTCATCCTCGCCGCGCAAGCGGGCAAAGCGATACTCTGCACCAAGCCGTTAGCACGTACCGCAGAAGAAGCCAAGCGCATGCTCGATGCGGTGGAAAAAGCGGGTGTCTTTCATGGCTACCTCGAAGACCTCGCCTACACACCGAAAACGTTGAAGGCGCTTCAATCGGTGCAAAACGGCGCGCTCGGCAAAATCCTATGGGCCCGCTCGCGTGAGACCCACCCCGGCCCGCATAGCGACTGGTTCTGGGATAAAGAGCAGTCCGGTGGCGGCGCGATTGTCGATATGGGCTGCCACTGCATCGAAATCGCCCGCAACTTCATCGGCAAAGACGTTCGTCCAGTGGAAGTCATGTGTTGGGCGGATACACAAGTACACCCCATCGAAGCAGAAGACAGCGCCGTTGGTCTGGTGAAATATGCTTCCGGCGCGGTTGGGCAGTTCGAGGTAAGCTGGGCTTTTCGTGGCGGTATGGACTTGCGCGACGAAGTTTCCGGCACAGAAGGTACGATCTGGCTGAATCACTGGCTGCGGACGGGCTTCGAGATGTTCACTGCCGTTGGCGAAGGTGGCTATGTCGCGGAGAAATCCGAAAGCTCGACGGGCTGGCTTTTCCCTGTTGGCAATGAGCCGGACGCGCTCGGTTATACACCGATGTTTCTCGATATGCTCGACTCACTCGATCAAGGCAAACTACCGATGGAAACGTTCTACGATGGTTACGTCGTCAATGCCATTATGGATGCCGCTTATCGCTCGGCCACGTCGAAGCAGTGGGAAACCGTTTTGCTCGATGACTGGCGCGGCTCAGACGATGCCGATGCGGGCGTTCGCTTCACCGAATACGACGATCAGCACTATCTCATCAAAGAAGAAAAGATGCCTGATGGTCGTAACAAGCTGATACTCAAGCAAAAGTCCGACGGCAAAGTCATCCAGAAGGTACAATAAATACTGTAGGGGCACGACGTGTCGTGCCCTTCTCATTCTAAGCAGTCTCCGCTGATTTCTGTTCAGCAAATTCCTTCAACATCCGGGCAAGCAGTGTCGCTCTTGGTACGATGCTGCTCTTAAGTATGTATTCATCCGGCCCATGATCGAGGCCGCCCTGCGGCCCCAGCCCATCGAGCACCGGAACGCCTTCATCTGCCACGAAAGAAGCATCGCCCGCGCCGCCCGTCCGTGCGCCTTTCGCATTAAAGCCGAGTTCGTCAGCGATACGCCCCGCCATCGCTTCGAGTGCTGCAACCGCTTCTGTACGCGGCATCGGCGGCATGGCTTCGCTGTAGCTGACTTTGAACGTCACACCGGGAACAGTTTCACGCTCGAACACTTCGTAAACCTGCTTGGTGATACGCTCCAACAATTCCGGCGTGAAAGCCCGCGCTTCAAAGTGAATACGTGCGTATGCTGGCACGATGTTTCGTAGTTGACCGCCTTCGATCACACCCACGTTCAGCGAGATTTGATCGACGGGATCGTTCAACGCTTGCAGTGCAATGATCTGATGCGCCAGTGCTAAAATCGCGTGATGCCCTTTTTCCGGCTCGACGCCCGAATGCGCTGGATGACCGAACGCTTCAGCCACAAACGAGCGAACGCCCTTACGCGCCACAACAATATCGCCGTTAGCCCGTGCCCCTTCAAGCGTCAGCGCGACATCCGAACGGCGGCTGATCTCTCGAATGAGCGGTACGGCGTGGCGCTCGTCGATCTCCTCATCAGAGACCGTGAAGTAGATGATCTCGCCATAGTTGTCGAAGCCAACCGCGTCCAGCGCTTCAATCGCATAAATGGCCGTGAGCAGACCGCCCTTCATGTCGCCCACACCGGGCCCGAGGATTTTGTCGCCCTGAAACGAGAGGGGACGCTGCGCTGCGATTCCGTGCGGATAAACGGTATCGGTATGCCCGAGCAGCATCAATCGCCCCGCGCCTTTGCCGTTGCGAGTGGCGGCTAAATCATCGCCAAACTTCTCATTCGGATGGCGCACAACGGTGAAGCCCATCTTGTTCAGGCGCTTTTCCAGCCAGTCGTTGACGTGATTTACATCTTCCTTGTCGAACGAGTACGAATCCATGCTCACCAGCAGCGCCAGATCGCTCAGGAAATCATCAAGGCGCGTTTCCAGATAGGCATATATTTCAGCGTTCAAAGTGGGGATTTGCTCCTTATCAGCGAACAGGCGATTTCGCTGCCGCTAACGCCTGCTCTAAATCAGCGATCAAATCGTCGGTGTCTTCGATGCCCACCGAGTAGCGAATCAAGCTTTCGGGAATGCCCATCGCGGCGCGTTCTTCCGGTGTACATTCGACGTGGCTGGTGGTCGCCGGTGGCCCGGCGATAGTCTCTACAGCGCCGAGATTCGCCGCCCGATGCGCGTAATGCAAACACGGCAGCAGTGCCTTAACGCTCTCGTAGCCGCCTTGCAGCGTGAAGCTCAACACGCCGCCGAAGCCGCGCATCTGCCGCTTCGCAATCTCATGCCCCTCATTCGATTCGAGGCCGGGATAGAATACGCTTTTCACGAACGGATGCGCCTCTAAATATCGGGCGATTTTCAGCGCGCTCTCGTTCTGCTGACGAATACGCAGATGCAGCGTTTTCATGCCGCGCAGCAGCAGATAAGCGGACATCGGGTCGAGCGTCGCGCCTGTGATCTCGCGGTAATGGTAGATGCGATGCACCAGTTCTTCTGATCCGCACACCACGCCGCCGAGCGCGTCCGCATGGCCGCCGAGGAATTTCGTCGCGCTGTGCAGTACCAAGTCCGCGCCCAGTTCCAGCGGGTTACAGTTGATCGGCGTTGCAAACGTGTTATCCACTACCACCGTCGCGCAGACAGACTTTCCAGCAGTCGCCAAGCGTTTGAGGTCAAGCACCTTCAACGTCGGGTTAGTCGGCGTTTCAAGGTAAAGCACCTTGCAGCCCTTGGCTACTTCCGCCTCAATCGCATCGTGGTCGGTGGTGTCAATTAGCGCCGCTTCGATCTGCAAGCGCGGCAAAAACTCGGTGAACATCTTGTTCGTGCCACCGTAAGTATCCTTGACCGACACCACCCGATCTCCCGGCGACAGCAGCGTGAACAGCGTATTGCTAATCGCCGCCATGCCCGTCGAAAAACTGGTCACGGACTCCGCGCCTTCAAGCTGGCGCAGTTTTTCCTCGAACACCGCTACCGTCGGGTTGGTGTTGCGCCCATAGATATGTCCCGGTTCTTCACCGAGCGCCACATCCAGCCATTCGTCCATATCGGCGTAACCGAACGAAACGCTGTGAACGACAGGAACTTGCGTCGAGCGTTCCCAGAAGTCTTTCTTATCCTCGCCGCCCCACACCGATAACGTATCGCGTGACGGCGGCTTTTGTTGATCGCTCATCAAATACTTCTCTCTACGTTAGTTGATACACTGCACGCGAATTGCCGCTGAGGATTTGCTCACCGGCCCGTCTAGCTTGTGCTGGCGTTAGCGCACCCGCATCCACGATTTCGCCCAACACGCGCTCAATTGCAGCCCGCCCCCAGCGGTTCGCCAGCCAGAAAATTTCGGGAATACTAAAAGCATCCGACGAGTAAAGCACTTTGTTCATCGGCGTTAGTGCCAGCGCTTCGTGAATGATCGTCGGAATAAGCGTCGTGACGAACGGAATCGCCAGCGATAAGTCCATGTACACGTTCGGATACATCGCCGCCAGATAGCCCAACTCTCGCGCATACGGATAAGCCGCGTGCAGCAGCACAAACGGCACATTGCGGAACTTATCGCTTTGCAGCAGAGGCCGCATATTGAGCGGATTCGCCTTGAGCAAATCTACGTCCGCATCACCAAAGCCCGTGTGAAACTGTATGGGCATCTCTTGGCGGTTGGCGAATTCCAGCGCCGCAAGCACCAGATAGTCGCACAGTGGCTTCGACGCCAAGCGGATACTGCCCTCTCTATCCGCCTGATCTTTAACCTCACCAAAGGCGCGTTCCGCTTCATCACGGGTTCGCCACTGAATGTCGAGTCCTGTGCGGTAAGCGATGATGCTCTTGAGCGAAACGTGCCCAGTTGACCGCGCACTTTCCACGCCGGCGACGAACGCATCGAGCATTTTGCTAAATGTGTTGTGCTGCAAGATTAAATCTTGCGCGAACGTTTCCAGCCGCATCACCAACTCGACACGCTGGTTGAATGTCGCGCCGAGTTCTTCGGGCGTGTAGTTCTCCGCGCCGCGAAAGCCGTAGTCGATCAGCAGCATTTCGCTGTTCTGGTCGCGCCACATGCCATTCGCCAGATCAACCAACGACAGCGCATTACGCGCCGCTAACACCGCTTCCGGCGTCGGTTCGCAGCCGAGATAGCCCGCCAGTTCACGGATGCCCCACTGCCACATGATCGAATAGGGCACATCGCGCTGCTTGACTAACGGGTCGCCACTTTCGCTGAAAAACCCCTGACAGCGTTCCATCGCCATCGGCGCAGACGTTTTCAGCAGCGAGTGGGCATGATGGTCGATGATCGACACATCGGAAAGAT
>JACMMD010000008.1 GCA_014379235.1 Anaerolineae bacterium | reverse complement strand
TTTATAGGAATAGATATTGAGATTCATGGGACATTCAGATAGATATGTGTAGGGGCACGATATAAAGTGCCACTACAATAATGTTGGCTAGGGCAAGTTTGGGCACTGCGTCCCGTCGGCGGAAACCGTATCAGCACGCACCCAACCGCGAATCTCTGCGCCTTCGAAGCTGGCCGTCACGAAGTACCACACGCGCCCATCTGTCGGGCCGCGCTCCTGTCGCAGCACGTCCATGCCCACACGCTGCGGAATCGTGCCGATACGCGGCGCGTTGACCGTCGGCTGTGTGCGAACGTTCACGGCCTCCACGTTGTCAACGTTGGATACAATCACGCGGCACAGAATCGGCTGTGTGGGCGTGATTGTCGGTGAGGGCGTAACGGAAGGCGTCTCACTCGGTGTGAAGGTCGGCGTGATCGTCGGTGTATGCGTGGCTGTGTTGGTGGCCGTTGGCGTCAGCGAAGCCGTCACCGTGAACGATGGCGTTACCGTTGGCGATGGCGTATAGGTATCCGATGGGGTTGGTGTCCACGTCGGCGTACCGCTTGGCAGAGGCGTCTCGCTTGGTGTAGGTGTATTGCTGGGCGTCGGAGTCTCGCTAGACGTCGGTGTGTAGGTTGGTGTTGCTGTCGGCGGCGGGAACAATACCGGCTGCCACTGCGAGCGAGTCAACAGCGCGCCGATACCGCCGATAATTACGATGATCGCCAAAAACGTCACGATATAACTGCGTCGTCGGCGGCGCAAACGGCGCACTTCTTGTTCGACGCGGCCCAACTCGGCGCGGCGTCCGAGAATGTTGAATGGTTCTTCGCGCAGCGTTTGATACCACAGTTCGGCCTCGGCGGTGTTGCCATCGTCGAGCGCTTCTTCGGCGCGTTCGAGATAGCGCGTCATCAAATCGTTGACGACGGTGCGATAGCGCGAATCCTGTGCAAAGTCGCGCAGCCCGATCAGCATCGAGCGCGCCTGCGCCAGTTCACTGTCGAAGTTTTGCAGCACCAGCGCCGCCGCCCGTTCGATCACCTGTCGGGCGCGCTGCATATCGCTAGTGGCCGCCCGCGATTGCAGCAGCAGATCGGACATCTTAGCGTCGCTGGGGTCAAGCTCGACGCCCAGTTCCAGCAGATGCAGCGCTTGATTGGTCAGTTCGAGGCGTTCTTCCAGCGAGGTAGCGCTGCTGGTACGGGCCAGCGCCGACTGCACCTGATCGCTGATCTGTACCTTGATGCCGTTCAGACGATTGTTGGCGTCGGCCAACAACTGCGCGAGGCGCTGGCTGTTGGGCAGTTTGTGACGCAGGCGCGTGAGAATACCGAGAACGGCTTGTAACTGCGCGGCCTGATCGGCCAGCGACCCGCTCAACATATTCAACTGTACGGCGGCTTGATCGGCGTCCTGCTGGACGCGGCGCAATGTGTCGATGCGTTCTTCGGCCTGCGGGTCGTTAGGGACGACGCGCAGTGAGCCTTCGTACTTTCGCAGCGCTTCCGACCAGTTATCGGCGGCCATGAAGCGATCACCCTCGTTGATGAGTTCACGCGCCAGCGCCAAATCTTGAATGTCGAGCAGCGCTTGTTCGGCATCTTTCCAACTGAGGATGCCGCTGCGTTCGGCAAGGTCGCGGGCTTCGCGGTACAGGCGTTCGGCTTCGTCGTAGTTGCCAGCGCGCACCAGCGAATTCGCTCGGTTATAAGACACACGCGCATCAAACGGGATGCGATGATCGGGCACGACGCCACGAATGAGATTGTCTTCGGCCTTCTGACGATATTCAAGCGCGGTAGGGTTTCCCGGCTGCTGCGCCAACACGCGGTTAGCGAAGTCGATGGTTTGCTGATAATCGCCGGAATAGTACGCCTGCGTGAGTTCGGACAGCGTATCGTCAATATCCGCGCCGCCATACATCGGCCCCTGTCCCGGCAAACGGCGTCCCGGTACATCTTGGCGAATTTCGGACTCCGGTGCAGGATAGCCGGATGATGTCGGGTAAACACCCGTCGCACGTTCGGCAGGGACGATTGAGCGGTCTGGCGCGGGCGGCGGTGGCAGTGTGGAAGGCTGTTTGACGCTGTGGCGCGTGAACAAATCGGTCACACGCTGCGCGGCCTGTTCGCTGCGGGCGGCGGCCTCTTGCAGCAGCGATACCACATCTTCATCACGCGGGTTCAGCGCCAATGCTTCCGCCAAAATGTCAATCGCTTCGTCGATGTCGTCGTTGTCGCCCGCGATTTCGATGCGGATACGTGCCCGACGCAGCAGCCCGCGCACCGTCGCCGCAGTGGGCG
>JACMMD010000089.1 GCA_014379235.1 Anaerolineae bacterium | reverse complement strand
GTGATCGAGTCGGTTGGCGCACTCGTCAATATGCCGCCAGAGGCCCAGTCTGCGGATGAGGTGATCGACCTCTCCAACCATGTCGTCATTCCCGGCCTGATTAACACGCATCACCACATGGTTCAAAGCCTGACACGGGCGCTGGCACAGGATTTAGAACTGTTCGGCTGGCTCAAGACGCTCTATCCCATCTGGCGTAATCTGACAGGCGAGGCTGTCTATGCCTCGGCCAAGCTGGCGATGGCCGAGTTAATTTTGTCGGGCTGTACGACGGCCAGCGATCATCTCTACATTTACCCCAATGATTGCAAGTTGGACGACGAAATCCGCGCCGCTCAGGAGATTGGCATTCGCTTTCATGCGTCACGCGGGTCAATGAGCGTCGGTGAAAGCAAGGGCGGACTTCCGCCGGATGACGTGGTTGAAGATGAGACGGCGATTCTCAAAGAGACGCAGCGCCTCATCGAGCAGTATCACAATCCCGATCCATACTCGATGCTGCGAATCGTGGTCGCGCCGTGTTCGCCGTTCACCGTGACGCAAGACTTGATGCGAGAGTCGGCGGCATTGGCCCGCAGCTACGGCGTTCACATGCACACGCACCTTGCCGAGAACGAAAACGACATCATCTACAGCCGTGAAGTGTTCGGGATGCGCCCCGGTGAATATGTTGAAGATGCGGGTTGGGTTGGTGACGATGTGTGGCACGCGCACTGCGTCAAGCTGAACGATGACGAAATCGGCTTGTTTGCGCGGACGGGTACAGGCGTTTGTCACTGCCCATCATCGAACATGCGCCTTGCATCGGGCATCGCGCCGATTCGTAAGATGCGCGACGCAGGCGTGAAAGTCGGCATCGGTGTCGATGGTTCGGCCTCGAACGATAGCAACAATTTGCTGCTGGAAACACGCATGGCGATGTTATTACAGCGCGTGTTGGAGAATCCGGCGGCTATGCCCGTGCGTGAGGCGTTGGAAATCGCTACGCTGGGCAGCGCGTCGGTGCTGGGGCGCGACGACGTAGGCGCAATTAAGCCGGGAATGGCGGCGGACTTCATCGCCTTCAAGCTCGATCAAATCACTTTCGCGGGTGCGATGCATGATCCGGTTGCGGCGCTGCTCTTGTCCCCGCCGCAGCAGGTTGATCTGTCAGTGATTAACGGTAAGGTCGTCGTGCGCGATGGTGTCATTCAGACGATTGATCTGCCTGTTGTCATTGAGCAGCACAACGCGATTTCGCGCAATCTGATTAACAGTGCGGGATAATGCGTGAGCCTGCGCTTAGGTGTGAACTGCGCCGTGATGGACGAAGACGGGCGAGTGCTGCTTTCACGGCGCGGCGATCTGGGTGTGTGGAATCTTCCCGGCGGACGCTTGGATGCTGATGAACTGCTTGAACAGTCCGCCGTCCGTGAAGTGCGTGAAGAAACGGGAATCGTCGCGCACGTCGAAAGGGCAGTCGGCTTGTACTATCTGGGGGGCTGGCGGCGGTTGAATGTGCTGTATGCGGGCTTCGCTGTCGGCGGGGAACTGCAAGCGCGCACCGAAGAAACCCGCGACAACCGTTTCTTTTCGCCGGACGATCTGCCGCCGGATTTGTGGCAGCCTGTGTTGACGCTGGATGCGCTGGCGGAAACTCGCCATAAGCCGCGTATCATTGAAACCGACGCGGGCGAACTGCGGAAGATTCGGGCGCGTCTGGCGTGGCGATGGCTGAAAAACTTACTCGTTGGCCGGCGTGAGCCGAAGTTCCCACGCTACCATATCGAGGCGGTGGCGACTATCTGGGACGACGCGCATCGCCGGATCGTGGTACTGCATGAGGGGCAGGGATTAAAACTTCCGAGTGTGATCTGCACGGGCGAATATGCACCTTGGGTAGAATTAGCCGCTTTCGTGCAAGCGCAGTGTGGCATCAGTGTGGAGTTCCGGTGGGTAGGTGTTGAGGATGGCCTCAACGATAAATGGTTCGTGTTTGCGGCGACGATCCGCGAGGATGATTTGCGGGGTCAGGCGGAGTGGTCGTTGGCGCGTAACGCCGCGTTGGGATTGGACGCTCGATTTGTCGATCAAGTGAAGCCGACTTATGCGACTGACCCTGTTTGGACGATCTATGAACCAGAACCATCTTGAGTAAACGTTGGGGCAAACCAAGAGCCTCATCCATAGAATCGCTGCCGCTAGAGTTGAAGATATAAACTTCATACTTAATTGATCGGAAAGACGATGACTGACGAACATCACGTCCTGATCCGTGAAACGATTGAACT
>JACMMD010000893.1 GCA_014379235.1 Anaerolineae bacterium | reverse complement strand
AGCCGGGAGATACATTAGAGTTTCACCTTGATAAGCTCACCCCGAACCGTGAGTTCGGCTACACCAATACCATCGTCGCGCCGAACGTGCTTGACCCCGATTTCGCGCTGCTAATGCCCAAGAATGACTCGTGGGCGGCGGTTTGGAAGGTGGACAATGAAGCGGGCATAGTCACGCTGATTAAGCCGGAGACGAAACTCGGTCAGTTCACGCTGCCAATAACACCGATGCTCGGCTGCTTCGGTGTCGCGCCGGACATCGGTCAGGCGATCTCGACGGCCACTTCTGCCGAACATGGCGGCAATATGGATTATCGCGGCTTCGCGCCGGGAGTGACGGTTTACTTTCCGGTGTTCGTGCCGGGAGCGCTGCTGCATGTGGGCGATGCTCACGCGGTACAGGGTCACGGCGAAATCGTCGGCACGGGCATCGAAATCTCGTGCGATATTCAGTTCACAGTGAAAGTCATCAAGGGCAAGAAAATCGGCTGGCCTCGTGGCGAAAACGAAGAATACATTTTCACGGCGGGTAATGCGCGTCCGCTCGATCAAGCGATACAGAACGCCACGTCCGAGATGCTGCGTTGGCTGGATCAGGATTACGGCTTGGACTACCTGAGCGGCAGCATCTTGCTCGGACAAGCCGTTGAATACGAAGTCGGCAACATGTTCGACCCCGCTTATACCATGATCTGCAAAGTTCCCAAGCGCGTCCTCGCCAGCCTTAAATAGCACATCTTGTAGGGGCGGGTTTGAAACCCGCCCTCTGTTAACCGATCAATCCGAAATTCGTCCGCAGCGGCGTACCAGCGCGCCGAACGATATTCGCGCCGACCAACGCTTCCGGCGGCACTTCGTCCAACACTATCGCCGTACCCGTTTGGCTGTCGTAGTACACCACAATCAACCGCGACGGATCAATCGCTTGGCCGGGTCGCAGCGGCGAATAAATGCCTTCGTCCTCGACCACGATATAGGGGCCAGCATAAACGCTGCCGTGAACGTCTGCCTCTGGCGGCGCTTCGGTGAGATCGTAAAAAATGGCATCCGCCGCCGCGTCATCAATGTCGTACATCAGGTCAAACGTGTACGGGAAGTTGATGTCTTGCGCGTTCAAACGCAGGTCATTGTCCACATGTGCGTCCGACAAGATCAGCAAATACGGCGGCTCATCCACATCCGGCACGGCGTCTTGAATGGCGCTCAATACCTGCTGGCGGGTCACGTTCGCGTCGATATAGTCCGTTTGCAGTTGAAACGTATAGGTCAAGCCAGTGGATACCAGCAGCGCGACCATCGCCGCGAATACCGCCTGCCCGATTCGCGCTGGCAAATAGCGCCCGCAAAGCCAAGCCAGCCCGCCGCTGACCACAAGCGCCAGCCCAACCGCCGCCGGATACAGCGCCCGCGCATCATGCCCGACTCTTGTGGGCGCGATGCTCATGAGGTTAGCCGCGAACAGCGCCGCACTAATCACCAGCAGTGCCCATAATTCACGCCCTTGTACAGTTGACTTATCCGAGCGCCGCCATAGCAAAATACCAACGAACACCAACAGCGCCGCGGCCAGTGTCAACATCAGCCAATCGTCCTGAAACGTCGGGAGAATACGCGCCGCGAACTCTGTCGAACTGAACTCCAAACCAAGCGCCGTCGATACCTCGCCCAACATCGCAGAAGGAGAAACATCCGTGCCGAAACCACCCGCCGGAAATAATACTTTAAGCAAGAAAAGATACACCGCCACGATAGGCGGATACCAGAACGAGTCTGCGATCAACTGCCGCCAGCGCTGCCGCAGCCAACCGAAAAACCCGCGTTCGCTAACGTCGTAGGTTTCCTCAAAATAAGCGATCACTGGATGCAGCAGGAAAAACAAAAACGTCTGCTCGTACATCCACACCGAGACGAAAAACGTCGCCAGCGAAAGCTCATGCCATCGCGCCTGTTGTCGTCCTTTGCGAACGTACAGCAGATGAAACCACAGCGACAGCAGCGACAGTGCCAGCGCCGTTTTTCGCAAACCGCCCGTTGGCAGTTCGAGATGTCCTTGAATCTGGCGCGTATGGAACACGAAGATCAACGCCGCAGCGAACGACAACCAGCGCCAGCGCCCACGCAGAACCGTATCCGACAGCAGAAACATCACGCTGCCCACGACGAAATGCATCACGAACGACATGGCGTACCACGCCGCCGACTGACCGGGAAACAACTGGTGAATACTGGCTGAATAGATCGTGCCGAGCAAGTGACGTTCCCATTCGTCCAGCAGCCAACGCGACCCGCTCCACAGGCCGAGGCTGTCGTAATGATACTCGAAGCCGAGCATATCGCCCGTAAAACCGAGGTTGAAACCGCGCAGGGCCATCGCCAGCCACACCAGCGCCAATACTGCCATCAACAGCAGATAGGGCCAATAACGCCGAACCGCTCCGCTCATGAGCCGCCACCGATATTCACATTGGTGCGCCACTCAATTGGGACCCGCTGGACAATGTTACCGCGCACCAATTCCTCTAGCGGCAGTTCATCCAATACCGTCGCCGTTTTGGTCTCAAAATCATAGGCGATGATAATCATCCGTTCAGGGTCAGCGGGTGTATATGGCCACGGTGTAAACGGACGCAGCGGCGACCATATGCCCTGTTCGTCCACGATGATGTACGGGCCAACGTAGTCTTCCGCACTCTCGTTCTCGGCTGGCGCGAAGTTAGCCAGCAGACCCAAATACATAAGGTCAGCCTTGACCCCCTCGACGCCGTACATGCGCTCGAACATCATCGAAAAATTGGCATCGCGGGCGTGCATCCCATAGATCAGCTCGCTGTAATGCGCTTCACCGGGCACAATCAGGAAGTACGGCGGATCGCCTTCCCACGATGGCACGACTGTATGGATCGCGTTCATCACATCGCTGCGAATCGTCTCTTTAGCGAGGTACTGCTGCTGAGTCTGAATCAGCCGTGTGATGCCTGTGCCGACCAGCAGCGCTACCACCAGCGCGAACAGCGCTTGACCAATTCGGCGTGCAGTCAAACGTTCCGCAAAATAACCAAGAACTCCGGTTATCAAGAACGCAAAGCCGAGCGCTGACGGGTAGATAATGCGCGGCGAATACACCAGCGTCTCCAAGTTGACGACACCAACACCCAGCAGCGTGGCGGCGGTCAGGCTGATGCCGAACACGATCAGATATAGCAGCGGTTCGCTGGCAGCGCGGGGCTTATCCGCAGTCTCAAATCGCCGCACAAAAAATCCCACAAAAACGACCACAACCAGCGCGTTAGTCAGCAGCAGTCCACCGCCTTGCAGCGCAGGTGCGGCCCGTTCCCACAACTCCGACGGGTTATATTCGAGCGCCAGCGCACCTAGTACCTGTTCCGCCGTGCGATCAAACGAAAAGCCCGTTCGCGCACTTGTCACCGACGGGAACAAGATCGAAAGCACCAGCAGATAGGCGATGACGAACGCCCCGTACCAGAACGAATCGAGCGCTACCTGTGTCAGCCATTCGCGCCAACGCCCAATCGTGTGATTGTGCCTGTCTTCGAAATATGCAATCACCGGATGCAGCAGCACGAAAAGGGCCGTTTGCTCATACATCGCCACCGCGACGCAGAACAGCGCCATCGAAACTTCTCGCTGCCAGCGACTTCGCCGGAAGCCGCGCACATAGCGCAAATACAAACCGAGCGACAGCAGCGCCAACGCGAAACTCGTATGTCGTAAGCCGCCTGTTGGATACTCGAAATAATCGTTGATTTGCAGCATGTGGAACGCGAACAGCAGCGCAGCCGCCAGCGCGATCCAACGCCGCGTCCCGCGCAGGAGAGTATCCGCCAACCAGAATCCCAGAATCGCGTTGACGAAATGCAGCGCAATCGTCGCACCATACCATGCCGCCGACTGGTCAGGGAACAGCGT